>CAUABB010000018.1 GCA_958427155.1 uncultured Oscillospiraceae bacterium
GTTTTATCCTTTCCTTCCATTCAATTACTAAACATCGGGGTAAAAGAACTGATTTCCAGCAGTGATATGCAGTCAAAAGGCATGAAAATGATTGCAGACCGAACAGATGCTTCCGCCTCGGTCAGCATGATGGATCTCTCCATTGAAGCAGAGGCGTTCGGTTCCACAATCCGTGTCTCAGATGATGAGGTCCCTACCGTTATCGGTCACTTAATTGAGAATCAAGAGCAGGCAGACACCCTGAATATTCCAGAGGTTGGGACAGGCCGCACTCAAATTTATATTGAAGCGATCGGGAAAGCTTGCGAACTGATCACCGACCGCCCGGTTTTCGCTGGTGTAATCGGCCCCTTTTCCTTGGCAGGGCGTCTTCTTGATGTTTCCGAAGCGATGATTTATTGTTATGATGACCCGGATATGGTTCATACGGTACTAAAAAAAGCTACCGCGTTCCTGATTCATTATATCCGTGCCTATAAAGAGGTGGGAGCGAACGGCGTTGTAATTGCAGAACCCCTTGCTGGTCTTCTTTCTCCCGCTCTCAATGATGAATTTTCCGTTCCTTATGTAAAACAGATTGTTGACGAGTTACAAGACGATCACTTTATTATCATTTATCACAACTGCGGCGGCGGAACAATCCGGATGATCGAAGGCATCCTTACAATTGGTGCGGGAGCTTACCATTTTGGTAATGCTATCGATATGGCCGAAATGATTCAGCATATTCCGTCTGATACTGTGGTCATGGGAAATATCGATCCTTCTTCTCAGTTCCGTAACGGAACACCTGAGTCCATTCGGGAAGCGACCCTTTCGTTACTTAAAAGCTGCCACTCCCATCCGAATTTTATTATTTCTTCTGGATGCGACATTCCTCCTCTTTCTCCGTGGGAAAACATTGACGCGTTTTTTGCCGCGGTTGCAGAATTTTATAACAGATAACCAAGTGCCATTCACTTTTTCATAGAGTAGTCTCTTTTCCCTGATCAACCACTCATACAACACCTAGGAGGGCCGTATCGTTTTTGATACGGCCCTCCTAGGTATTGTATTCTTTTAAAACTTTTCAGAAAATCGCCATCATTAAGTGCAGTATTATAGCAGATCTACCCCCATATCATCCTCGTTATCAACAACATATTTTTCAGCCAATTCTCTTTGTGCCATTTTATTTCGCATCTTTCTTAAAACTGTAGGTTCTATCCAGAGCTCATATAATATTTTCCTACCGAATAATTACCTTTTTACAGTGCGGTACCTTTTGTGGGAATATATAAGTTTTCCATATGGACGCCTTCCAGTGCAAGCAGTTTGGCTTTTTTATCCACGCCGCCTGCATATCCCGTCAAACTTCCATTAGCACCGATAACACGGTGGCATGGAATGATAATAGAAATCGGATTATGTCCTACCGCGCCTCCCACCGCTTGCGCAGATACCGTAAAACCGCGCAGTTCGGCAATTTTATTTGCTATTTCCCCATATGTGGTTGTCTTTCCGTATGGAATTTTGCAAAGAATATGCCAAACCATCATACGGAACTCACTTCCCATCGGCTCAAGCTTCAATTCCGATATTCGCGGATTTTTCCCGGTGAAGTAACGATCAAGCCATAATTTCGCCTCAACTAAAACAGGTTCGTTATCTCTCCTTACCGATTCCTCTTTTAATGACCCAAAAAAATATTTCTGTCCTTTAATCCAAAGGCCTACAAGAGCATCGTTTTTCGCAGCAAGTAAAGCCTGCCCGATCGGGGAATCATAATACGATAGATAAAGCAATTTCTCCTCCTAATTTTTCAAGCATTTTACCGGTCTCTAGTTTCTCCTGTAAACAAAACAGTTCCATACCAATCACAAAATATACAGTATCATATTACCATAAATTTAAAATAACGCGCCATAACATATGATTAAAAAATTAAAAAACAACTCTAAAACAGAAATAGGAAAAATCTCTGTCTCAATTGGGGCAGAGATTTTCCCTATTAACCAAAAACGCCGGCATATGCCGGCGTTTTCGCACATTGTAATTTTATAATTGGTTTATCCTTTTGGCTTTAGCGGCTTTACGCATTCCTTTTTCTAAGAATCACAACCGCTGCCATCGCCACTACAGCGATTGTCAACAGAACAAGCGGCAATACCAAATTATTGGAATCCCCTGTTTCAGGAATTTTATCGACAACAGTTCCCTGAATATCAGGTGTAGGATCCACAATATCATTTACATCCACCCATGCGTTTCCGTTTTCTTCCACATTTATATCTTCTGTGGTATATGTCAACGCATAAGTTGAGAATCTATCGGTAACAAACGTCAATACACCATCTTCATTTAGTTTCGCTGGAATAAAGGAAATCTCAATATCGCCTTTTTCGTTTTCATGCATTCTTGCAACAAAATACACTTTAGCTTCATCTTTTATTTCCTTAGGAACAGCAATCGAGAATTCAATTGGACTATCCAGTTCGGTAATATTACCAACCTTTTTACCGTCCACAAGCACGTTGACTGTCAAATCCAAATACTGTCCTACTACAAAGGTTGTATCATACTTATTAGCCAGCTTCTGTATAGCGTTTTTAATTTCTCCCGCTTCCACAGGAGCATTTTCAAGAGTGGTTGCCGCCACTTCTGTGCTGATCACTTTTCCCTGTTCAACAGCATTTAATATTGCGTCCTGCACCACTTGATTAATACCACTAACAGTATTTCCCGCAACCACTTGATCAACCATCGAATTCAAGACTGTTTCGGCTTCTTTCGCAGCATCTTCAGCCATTCCAGCTGTTACTTCTTCAACTTCGCCAGAAGGAAGCGCTGGCGTGTCCGCTTTTACCTCATATACTGTAACGGTGCATTCTGCTGTTTTATCGCCTGCTTTTGCGATAACTGTGGTTTTTCCAACCCCTGTAGCAGTTACAACACCGTTTTCATCAACTACGGCAACTGCTGTATCCTTAGATTCCCATGTAACCGTGTCGGTAGTTACTACAGGTTCTACAGTAGCCTTCAACGTATCAGAAGTCCCTTTTTCCAGTGACAATTCCGCTTTATCAAGTTCAACCTTTTCCGCTGGAACAGGCTCCCCTGTAACCGTTACAGGAGCTATCTGCGTTCCTTTTTTCGCAAACGCAATCTGTCCTCCCAATACAACCTCTGTATCTGCTTCAACCCATTCCCATCCATCATTCAACACAACATCGCGAAGGACGGTTCCTACTTTTGCACTAACAGACTGCACTTGAGGGTTCTGGAAATCTTCAGATGTCGGTCCGGCTACAATATTGACAAGCTTGTCGTTTTTATCATAGACAAAAACCTTTATTCTGCTGGCTTTTTTCGCGGTCTCCGAGTATTGAGCCTCACTTCCGAAGGTATAAATAACATCCCCGTAATTTCCGCTCAACGTATAATACGTTTTCCCATCTACCGTAATGGTATCCAACTCACCGTTTAAACCGGTTGTTCCAAAGGTTCCGTTTTTACCGTCGTAAAACTCAACCTTACCTAAGCTGGAATAATATTCTTCCACTCCGTCAATTACATCGATTCTTTCCGTTACAGAGTGTTTCATGGTTCCGTTGGAAATACCATTTTCATACACATTGCTGTATATCTCTGACGATATCACAAAACGGCCAATGCTGGCGTTAGGAGATTCTACGACAATTTTTAAATTCCCTTCCTCGTTCAGTACGAAACGGTAACCTTCCAATTTTACCGCCTGGGCCATATCGTCATAACCTGTTGTATTCGCTTTTAACTGCGCTTCAACCGTTCCCATTGAGCTTTCCTGATAACTTATACCACATAACAGATGCGGAACGCTTGAGATCCCGATAATACTTGCTTGCGATAAGTCCAGATTATCAACCGTTACAGATGACGTAACCGTCTCTCCGTTGGCGCCAACAACGTGCTGCAAGCCATAATCGCTTTTACCCGCCTGAGCCATCGAACCGTTTCCGAATAAAATTCCAACGTCATCGCCCAGATAAGTTCCTTTTACAACGCAGTCCTCAAAAACATAATCGCTGTTTTTTACAGGCTCATACCCGATAAAGAGTCCATTATAAGTTTCAGATGTAAAATCCATATCAAGGGTAACGCGTCTCATTGTGGTGTCACCATCTGCGTATACCACAATAGGGCTCTCATTGTTATTGCCCGAGCCCAGAGAGACATCTCCGGTAACAGTGATATCCTCATACAAATGATTCTGATTCATCCTCTGCTCCAGAACCATGTACGTATATGTCTCAAGATTCCAATTATAATTCTTCAGCACGCCGCTTACAAACGTATTAATAAACGGATCTGTTGACGGCTTGTTATTGGTAATGGTAAAACCTTTTCCGTCCAGTTCCCCGTTAAAGTTTTGAATCGTCGCACCGCTTTGTGTGAGTTCAATACTGTTGCCCAGCTCAGCATAAATATACTGGGTAGACTGATCCAATACTTTAAAATCGGCTTCCGTTTTAATGATATACGGATTCGCTTCTGTTCCATCTCCTGCGGTTACCGCGCTGGCTGTTGTCGAAACACCCGTTACAGCAATGGAAAAAACAAAAGCAAATACAAGTACATAACTGAGTATCTTTTTCACTTAAGTTCCCCTCCATAAAAATTTTAAAAAATCAATATTATATTATTAGTATACAATTACCAAAAATCTTTGTCAACCCCTCGCTGTTCATCCTTAAAAATTGTAGTGTCTTTGCTCTATTCCATATAATTTATATGGATCATTTTTCAATTTTTTTTCGTAAATTCCTACAATATCCCACAAATTAAAAAACATTACTTTACACGGTCCAATGTATCTGTCTCTAATCAGTCCTTTTTCATATGCCTCTTGCTGGATGGTATACCATGCCTTAACGGGGGGTTGTCCCATTTCAATAAACCATTTATCGGGTGGATAAATACAATTGACCATATAGTCGGGGGCGAATAAATTTTTTATTTCATCAGGTAGAAAGCTTTCCACATAGTGCATCGCGGTTAATTTATAGATATCAACACCTAAAAGCAGAGCTTTCCCTCCATGCTCCAGAGGATATTGAAGACCGCAATTTACAGCTTCTTTTCCATTTTTACCCCAACCTGAAATTCTAAATACGCCTTCACCCGTATAAGTATCTGGCATTTTTCGAAAAGTATCAGCAATTAATCCCATCGCGCTTTGTTCACAATCCGGCTCAAGTATTTTTAATTTTAAAGTAATACCCAATTTCAAATCACTTTCAGACAGCTCCTGTTCTCGACTCAGACGAAGCGCCGGCATAAAAATACTTCCGCTTTCCGTAACGATATCTTTTATCGTTTGTATTACCGCATCAGCACCACCTTCTACAGAACCAAAACTGCTGAGGGAACTGTGAACTTCAAGTATCATACCAGGCTTAAGGCCTAGATCGAGGAATCCCTGCTTTAATTCTTCTTTTGATACCAAGTTCCCCTCTCTCCTTCAATTTTTTCGTCTCGGTGATACAATTATTTTATTCTATACCTTGTCATTTACCACACGAAGCCTCACCCAATAAATACAAACAACATCTATCATATACCATTACCAAGCTACATTCTGAAGCTTGATCCACTCGTTTAAAAACATCTTCAAACGTTACGGTCTCTTAATAGCGCATAAATACAAGAATCCCCAATTTTTCCGTTTTTACAGATGCTACTACGCAAAATTCCTTCCAGAATAAATCCCGCTTTTTCAAGTGCCCGACGCGATCCCAGGTTCCATCCAAACGGCTGTGCATAAATCCGTACGATATCGTACCGCTGGAACGCCTCCGCACAGACGAGGCGAATCGCTTCTGTCATAATTCCCTTTCCCCAAAACGGCTCCGCAAGCCAGTAACCCAGTTCAGCGGACTTTCGGTAAACATCGCTTCCGCAGGAAATAGAAATATTCCCTGCGGCTTCTCCGTCCACTTCAATTACCCTTTGAAGACCTGCCGTTTCATCAAGAGCTAGGCAATACGTTACATAGTCCTCTGCATCTTTTATTGTGTAAGGGCTTGGAAAAACATCCCGCAGGTTTTCCGCTATCCGAGGGTTGTCAGCATATTTGGCTATACTTCTCACATCTTCTATCTGCCAGTTTCGAAGACGCCAATTCATCTTTCCTCCTCCTTATAACCACCGGAATTACTGCCTTCCAAGCATCAATTTAGCAGCCTTATAAATATCACCACAGCCGAGGGTAATGACAAGGTCCCCCGGTTCTGCATTGGCCAGTACATACTCCTTAATCTCCTCAAAAGTATTAAACCAAACGCTGCCCGGCATCTTCTCGCAAAGATCTTTTGAATAGATATGATAGGTATTTTTCTCTCTCGATCCCATAATTTCAGAGAGGACAACCCGGTCAGCAATCTGTAGTACCTCAACAAACTCATCAAACAAAAGGGCGGTACGGGAATAAGTAAAGGGCTGAAAAACGGCCCAGACCTTTTTAAAATCAAGCTTTTTTGCCGCTTCCAGAGTGACTCGGAGTTCTGTTGGATGATGAGCGTAGTCATCTACAATGGTAATACCATTTACTTCGCCCAATAACTCAAACCGTCGTCCTGCGCCATTAAACTCTGAAAGAGGACCCGCAAGTTGCTCTGGTTTTACCCCGCAGGAAAGCGCAGCCGCACAGGCGGCAACCGCGTCCAATACATTATGCCTTCCCGCAACATTTAGTTTAATATTTGCTATTTTATCCTTTTTGTATATCAACTCGAAACTCTGACGGGTTCCTCCCAAAGAAACAATATCTCGCGGATAATAATCATTTCTTTCCGAAAAGCCAAAGGTAACGGTTTTTTTACTCAAACCCTCAACTGCCTTGCGAGTATTTTGGTCATCCCCATTATAGATTAGAAGTTGCGTTGCCATATCAGCGAAGATACGGAAAGAATGGATGATGTTTTCAAGAGTTTTAAAATAGTCCAGATGATCCTCGTCAATATTCAAAATCACCGCTATATCCGGATGAAGTTTAAGAAAGTGGTCAGAAAATTCACAAGATTCACAAACCATCGTATTGGACTTCCCGACCCGCCCATAACCGCCAATTCGCGGAAGTTTTCCTCCGATAACCGCTGTGGGATCAACCCCTGCGTCCATTAAAATTTGAGTTAACATTGCAGTTGTCGTCGTTTTTCCGTGTGTACCACAGACACAGACCGTATTATCATACCGACTTGTGATATATCCCAAAACATCGTTTCGTTCCAAAAGAGGGACACCACTTGCCCGGGCTGCAATTAACTCCGGGTTATCTTCCATAATTGCTGATGTGTAAACAATCAGATCCGCATCCTTAATATTTTCAGCACGCTGCCCCATATAAACCGGGATGCCCAGTCCACGAACCAGTTTAACAATATCAGACTCGTTATTATCCGATCCTGTTATTATATACCCGCGAGAATGGAGAATCTGGACAATCGGAAACATTCCTGAGCCACCAATTCCGATAAAGTGAAGGTGTTTTTTCCCCTCCAAAGGATTTTTTAATTCCAAACTCATTGAAGCAACCCGTCCTTTCCAAACAGCCTCTCATTATTCAAAAGAATAAAAGTCTCTGCATCCCGTAATGGTTCGTTTTTATTATAGTACATTTATATGGTGAAATAAACAATATTTTCGGGAGTTCCTGCCTTTTCCGCTTTATTTGAATAATTTAAGATAAATTCCCCAAACTGTAAACAGAAAAGGGAGGAGAAACCATGAATATTACTGACATTAAAATCCGCAAGCTACTCAATGACGGTCGCTTGCGTGCCGTTATTTCCATTACTCTGGATGACGAGCTAGCCGTACATGATATTAAAGTGGTACAGGGGCCGGAACGACTTTTTGTTGCAATGCCGAGCCGACGGGAGGAAAACGGTACTTTCCGGGATATTGTCCATCCCATTTCCTTCGAAGCCCGTCAATATCTAGAAGCACAAATTCTGGACGCATATGACCACGCAATCAACGGTCCAGAAAAGCCATTTTCTGCTGTACACGAGCAATAAATTTCTCAGCCTTCTTGATCAGAATTGGCATCAGAATACACCAGAAACGAAAAAGAACCATTGTGCATCCTGCTCCCCCAAGATATACCAAACAGCTTACTCAACAAAAATTTGTGATTTTTCACAAAAATCACATTTTCCTTACAAAACAATAAAAAATTCTTGCATTTATATTAAATGCGTATTATAATATTTTTTGTCGTTAAAAACATCTTTGCTGTTAGAGTAGGGATTATTTATTTGTCAAAGGCGTCTGCGTAATAATGCGGGCGTTTTTTTTTCGCTTGTTTTACAACATCATCTGAGCAATTCCGACAATCAACGGCATCGTTATGATTGATAAAAGGGTGGATATCGAAACCAGATTTACTGAAAGCTCCGTATCCTGTCCAAATTTCGAAGAAAACATTGTAACCGATGCACCAACTGGTGCGCTCGCCGCAATGACAATCGCAGCCATCATAATATTGTGGATACCACAAAGTAAAAAGACCCCGAGCGTGATAAGTGGCACTGCCAAAAGCCTTAAAAACATTGTCAGGTAAACTTTCGGATCTTTCAGAGCTGAGAGAATTCGCGCATCTGCCAGATGATACCCAACAATAATCATAGGAACCGGCGTATTTAACGCGGCAAGATGGGAAACAGGAGCAGCGATCACTTCAGGCAAGGTAAAGGAAGTCAAAAAGAACACCACTCCGACAACGAGTCCTATTACACCGGGATTGAAAACCAATTTTTTTATTGAAAGAGTTCTCTGTGTTTGTTCATCGGCGCTGCTATCTTTTTTACTCATTAAAACCAGCCCGTAACTCCAAAGAAGCAGATTAAAGATAGCGATATACGCGGCTCCGTAAAAAACGCCGTCCGATCCCAGCAGCGCCTCCTGAAGCGGAACGGCCATAAAAGCCGCGTTCGAGAACACAACCGAAAACCGCATAACTTTCTGACGCGCTTTGTTTTTATCCCGTAGCAGGGGGATGCCAAGCAGTATTCCCAACAGGTGAACGCCGACAGCCGACAGCACGGCAAGCCCTAATCCCAAAAGCATATTCGAATCAAATTCCCGCTGAAACGACTGAATAATCACGCAGGGAATAACAACCGTCAACACAAGCTCTGTCATCCCCTTGACCGCGCTTTCAGAAAACAGCCGAATCTTCCCGCAGACAAAACCGACTCCAACCAAAATAAAAAGAATTAACACCTGCTGCGCGACTTCTAAAAAATTTTCTGCCAAACAAGACACTCCTGTTCCTTAAACCTTAAATATGATTAAACATTATACTTTAATAGTTTACCCTTTTCCTTCTTCTTCTGCAACGATTTTTTCCATTTTCAACAGCTACTCTAAATCCCTATAGAATATACATTTAAAAATTAGTCTTTTTGGAAAGTTAATTCCCGCTCCTTTAAAACTTATAGTATTATATATATGCTTTATACAATAAATTGATTTTTAATATAACACCATATATCAGTAACAGCAATCGGAAACTGAATTATCATTTTCTTTTTATAATTTCTTTCACACAAAAACAGCCGATGGATTTTCCATCGGCTGTTTTTTAATATTCTTCTTTATCAGCCCACGACACCGAAACAGCTTCTCCCCGTTTCAAACTTTCCTTGATATCAAGAATTCGCTGGTTCTTAGATCCGCGAAACTTTAAAAGTAGGCTTTTTTCCGCCTCAATAAACCTTCCGTCCACTAAAATATCTGTCTCTTCTAAAAGAGCGGAAATTCCAGACTCCGTTTCTCCCTTTTCCAAAAGCTGTTCGAACGTATACCCAGAATAGGTCATCACATCCATTCCGCGAGCGTGAATCCCCTTTGCCAGTTCCGCCAGCGGTTCCGGCTGACAGAAAGGCTCTCCACCACTTAAAGTCACACCTTTCAACAAAGGGTTTTTATCAATCTCCGTCAAGATGCGTTCTGTCTCCACAATCTTCCCGCCCTCAAAGGGATGGGTGGCCGGATTATGGCAGCCAGGGCAATGATGCGGACAGCCCTGCGTAAAAACAACAAAACGAATTCCAGGCCCGTCAACAACTGATTCCCGAATAATCCCGGAAATACGCAACTGTGACATATCAGATCATCTCCACGTTAGAGGTATCTCCGGGTTTAAAGTGTTTAACGCGGTCCCGCTCTTCAGCACGTTTGGCATCATTAAAGAAATCCAAAGTTCCCACCAGGTAACCAGTAATTCTGCGGATCCTCTCAAAACCGACGCCTTCGCCAATTCCTTTTTCCATTACTTCTGTATTCTGTTCTGCCATTTTTAAAACTTCCTTTCTCATCCTTTTATCTCAAACATATCTCAATCAAAAGAGTTTAAAACACGTAACACAAATATATCTTACAAAAACTCAGGCAATTGATTACAACTCACACTGTACTGCGAATTTATATCAGAGCTTTCTCCTATCGCGCCCCATAAAATTGTGGGATATTGGGGTACTTCTTACGCAGCTCTGCAAGCTTCTCCGGTGAAATGGCTTCTCCTTCTCGTCTTCCGCAACGCGGGCAGACATCTCCGATAATCCCCGTATAGCCGCAGACCGGATCACGGTCAACCGGATGGTTAATAGAACCGTACCCGATTCCGGATTCTTTCATGCAACGAACAATTGCCTCAAATGCCTCCAGATTGTCACAAGGGTCGCCGTCCATTTCGATATAGCTGATATGTCCGCCGTTGGTCAGTTCATGATAAGGCGCTTCCCGTTTAATCTTATCAAAAGCGCTGATTTCATAATAAACCGGAACATGAAAACTATTCGTATAGTATTCCCGGTCGGTAACACCAGGGATGTTCCCGTAAATTTTCCGATCCATCTTAACAAAACGGCCTGCGGTCCCCTCTGCAGGAGTTCCAATTACCGAGAAGTTGAGTCCTGTTTTCTGTGAAGCCTCATCTGCCCGCTTGCGGATATATCCAACAATTTCGAGTCCCAGGTTTTGTGCCGTCTGGCTTTCACCATGATGCTCACCTACCAAAGCTTTCAGGCATTCCGCAAGTCCGATAAAGCCCATCGTCAAAGTCCCGTGCTTTAGCACCTCACCAACTTCATCATCAGGACCAAGTTTATCTGAGTCAATCCAAATTCCCTGTCCCATCAGGAACGGATAATTTTTAACCCTTTTTTTCGCCTGAATCTGGAACCGCGCTAGAAGCTGATCGATCACCAAATCAATCTTACGGTCAAGCTCCTCAAAGAAAAAGTCAATATCTCCTTTAGATTTCAGCGCAATTCGCGGCAAGTTGATGGTTGTGAAACTCAAATTTCCCCGCCCATAGACAATTTCACGGTCCTTGTCGTAATGATTCGCAATAACGCGGGTACGGCAACCCATATAAGCAATTTCCGTTTCCGGATGCCCTTCCCTGTAATACTGCTTATTAAACGGTGCGTCCAGAAAAGAAAAGTTTGGGAACAACCGTTTTGCGGAAACACGACAGGCGAGTTTAAACAAATCATAATTAGGGTCTCCGGGGTTATAGTTTACTCCTTCTTTTACTTTAAAGATATGAATTGGAAAGATTGGTGTTTCACCATTCCCCAGACCCTTTTCCGTAGCAAGAAGGACATTTTTAATAATCATCCGCCCCTCCGCAGAAGTATCCGTTCCATAATTAATGGAGGAAAACGGGATCTGCGCACCGGCACGGGAGTGCATCGTGTTCAGGTTATGCACCAGCGCCTCCATTGCCTGAAAGGTAGCGCGTTCTGTCTCCTGAAATGTGTTTTTTAGAACGAAATGCTGAATTTTTTCAACGGTCTCTTTCGGCAATGTCTTCTCCATAAAAGCCGCTTCCTTAGCCTGATAACCGTTTTCGTCCGTTAAGGTTGGAACCATCTGAAGCGCCTCATATAAACCGTCTAGATACCCATCTATATTCTCAATATCAGAAAGGAGTTCCAACGCTTTGCAGAGATTTTTCCGATACAGTTTAGCATAAGTTTTACGCACACCGGGGGCCATTCCGTAATCAAAATTCGGAATGCTCTGTCCTCCGTGCTGATCGTTTTGATTAGACTGAATTGCAATGCAGGCCAACGCCGAATAGCTCGCGATATCGTTTGGTTCCCGCAGAAAGCCATGTCCGGTTGAAAAGCCACCCTTGAACAGTTTTTCAATATCAATCTGACAGCAGGTCGTTGTCAGCGTAAGGAAATCCAGATCATGGATGTGAATATCTCCCTCATTATGCGCCTTGGCATGCTTCGGATCCAAAATAAACATATTATAAAACTGCTTTGCGCCCTCGGAACCATATTTCAGCATGGTTCCCATCGCGGTATCGCCGTTGATGTTGGCGTTTTCCCGTTTAAGGTCGTTTTCGCTCGAGTCTTTAAAGGTAAGGTCTTCATAAACTTTCATCAGACGGGTATTCATTTCACGAACTCTGGTCCGTTCACCCCGGTAGAGGATAAAAGCCTTAGCGGTTTGAGCATGTCCGTCCTCAATTAAAATTTTTTCCACCGCGTCCTGAATCTGTTCGACCGTAGGCTCGGCAATTCCCAAATCCTGCTCAATATAATTACTAACCTTTTGAGCAATTTCTCTGGCAGTCTCATAATCTTTTCCGCCAATTGCTTCTGCCGCCTTATAAACAGCTACCGCTATTTTATCGAGATCAAACGTCACTCTGCGTCCATCCCGCTTGATAATTGATGTAATCATCAGCCTTTCCTCCATCGGAAGACACAATATATTGTGTCTTTTTATCTACAGTTATACATTATAGTGTATGCTCTTTGATAAGTCAAGGGATGATCTTTAACTTTACGCCGAAATTTTACACAAAGAAAGAAGTAATTCTTTGAGAAGAAGTAACATTGATTTTTCAGAAAGATTGTGATAGAGTACTAGCGTATTCTGATTTTGTTTTACATTTTGTAAAAGTAATTATCAGAAAAACAGCCGGTATACCATTTGGGTATTGGCTGTATTTTTATGATACAACAGAAAAAGTAGCTTCTTTCAGTTTTGTCCCTGATAAAGTTTATCGGAGAGGAAAAATCATGAAATTTTCTGAGAAACTAAAACGCAATGATCTATTTCGCACTTTATTCGAGATAAAAGGGAATCCGCGGATCTGCTTATTCGCCGAACCGCTTTGGAATATTCCTTATAATCTTTTCGCTCCTTTTGCAACTCTTTATATGTACGCCCTGGGCGTTGACGACACCCAAATCGGTATCATTCTATCCGTGGGGATGTTGTTTCAAGTAGTCGCCGCGCTTTTCGGCGGAGTCATTACCGACAAATTCGGCCGGCGGATGACCACCCTTATTTTTGACGCGATCTCCTGGTCTCTCCCCTGCCTGATCTGGGCTTTTGCCCAAAATTTCTGGTGGTTTGTCGCCGCTGCTGTCTGCAACAGTCTTTTTCAGATTACCAATGTCTCCTGGACCTGTCTTTTT
>CAUABB010000019.1 GCA_958427155.1 uncultured Oscillospiraceae bacterium
TAAAACGCTGCTTGAGATTCCAAAAAGCCTTGAATTGATGCTTCAGGATACAAGTGAGTGCCAGTATTACGCCTCAAAATTTCAAAATGCACACAGCCTTTTTTTCATTGGGCGCGGACTTGATTACGCGCTTTCTCTTGAAGGGTCATTGAAACTCAAGGAAGTTTCTTACATTCATTCTGAGGCGTATGCCGCTGGAGAGCTTAAGCACGGAACAATTTCTCTGATTTCTCACGATGTTCCGGTGATAGCTGTCGCGACACAGTCAAACATCTATGAAAAAACTATCAGCAACATCAAAGAGGTTCGCGCACGAGGCGCCAAAGTTCTTTTGATTTGCAAAGAAGACGCTATTGTCGATAAAGACGTTGCGGATTATATTCTCCGTATTCCGGTTTATGACGATATTTTCATGCCGTTGATGACCATTGTTCCGCTTCAGCTTTTTGCCTATTATACTGCTGTCCTGCGTGGTTGCGATGTTGATAAGCCTCGAAACCTTGCCAAAAGTGTAACAGTTGAGTGATATTGTAAAAAGATGATTCATATAACAAAGCAGAAACTCCCTGAAGTTGTCTTCAGGGAGTTTCTGCATCAATAAAACAATACCTAAAAATATGGTACTTCTATATTCTACGTTTACGCTGATAAGCCAACAATGGTTTACAAACAGCAGTAGAGAGCACCCCTGCAGCAACCATTTCCAGAATCCCGTTTAAAGTAATAACCGTACCAAAAACAGCGGCAAGGGTCACTCCTCCTTCCAGAGCAAGGCTGTTAAAAAGCAGCCAGAGACATCCGAGTACCATAACCGTATGCAACGCCGTAGCAAGAAGAGCGGAAACCAATATGGAAATTACTTCATTTTTAAATAATCTCTTTAAAAGAATAAAAAGATAGGCAGCAATAACGCCTAGCAAAATCCGCGGGATAATACAAAGAATGATCGATTGAAGTGGCGCCCCGCTCAAAAAAGGCGAAAAAGCCATATCAATTGGAGAAGCGGCCGCAAAAGATGCCTTAATCAAACTGAAAAGGCCAAATGATCCGCCAAGGATACCTCCATAAAGAGGGCCCATTAAAATCGCTCCAATGATAACTGGAATATGAAGCAGGGTAATTGACACAGGTGGAACCATGATAAAGCCAATGGGCAGAAATGTCATAATCGCCTCGATGGCAATTAACATGGCAAGTTGTGCCAGTTTTAAAGTTTTTTCGTGTGTTTGCGACATGAATAATTCCTCCTTGCTGCTGCTCCCCCATCAACGGCAGATGCAGCGCACTCTGAAATTTATATTTTACGCTGAAATCAGCGAAAATACCGCGATTTATTTTTGATTCTTTTCATAGACTAAAATCAGTCCGTCTAATAAAAGGTTTTCGTCATAAATAACCGACTCCCGACAGGCGGGAAGAATATTGCGAGCTTGTTCCCCTGTTGCAACCACTGTGACACCCTCTCCCAATTCTTCCCGGAAGCGAGAAATCATCCCGTCGATCATAGCGGCACTACCACAAACTGAACCTGCCCTCATGCTTTCAATAGTATTCCGACCAATCACCGAATGAACCGGCTCATTCAAGTCAATCTTTTGAAGTTGAGCAGTTCCTTCTGAAAGCGCATTAAGAGACAATTCTACCCCTGGAGCAATAGCACATCCAAGCAAACATTTCTTACTGTCTATTGCAGAAAAGGTAATGGCTGTACTCACATCAATTACTACCGAAGGCACAGGATATTTTGCAGCAGCTGCTACCGCAACACAAACAAGATCTGAACCCAGCTGAGACGGATTGTCTATTTTAATATTCAGACCCGTTTTCAAACCAGGGCCGATGGTATAAACCCGGATATCCCGAAGAAGCTTCAAAGCTCCACACAACCGAGGAGAAAGAGGTGGAACCACGGAAGAAACAATTGCTCCCTCCACTTCTCCCTCAGAATGACCATATAAATCAAAAATCTGACGAAACTTGACCGCATACTCCGCAGCAGTTGCGTCCAGCCTGGTACTGATTCTGGACAAGAACAGCAGGTCACGTCCGGAATAAGCTCCAATGCTGATGTTACTGTTTCCAACATCGACTGCTACAATCATAACGTGATCCTCCTTTTCAACAATTAAAGGATATCAAATTTTTTCATTTTACACAATCGGCGGCTTTTACGCAAATTACCCCAAAACGTCCTATCTTTCCGTTATTTTACCCAAAAATCCAGTTAAGATCAATCTTCAATAAAAAATATCGGGAACCATCTATTTTACCGGATTGCTATACAAACCGCAAGACTTTTAGTTGTTTCAGAAAAAAACAGTTCGGGGATCTCCCTGTTTTTTCGTCATCACACTCGCAGCCTTCCGCTCTTTACTCAGCCACCGACAACGAGTGATTAAATAATCCGGTATGAATTAAAACCTTTCACCTGCATCTCAAAAAATCACAAAATTTTTATTCTGTCTGCTTTACTCATCTAAGCTCACTATGCCTGTTTCATCACCTTTTCAAATCGAAAATAAGCATCTGTTCCCGGAATAGGGTTGGATTGTCCTTCTGAACAAGGCATGTTCGGATCTATATGATACTGATTAAAAAATTCAACAATGTGAAACCCGCATTTGTTAACATAAAAATTAATGTTCCGTTCCTCAAAATAGGGGGTTATTGTCTGCCAGACAACAGTATCGGGATACCGTTCTTCTATGGTTTTCCAAGCGGAAACTCCCAATCCACGGCTATGATATTCCGGTGAGATAAAAAATAGATCCAAAGAATTATGCTGTGTACTTTCATCGATCGTGAGCACCGCGCCGCCTATGCGCTGTCCGTCTAAAATAACATGATACGTCACCGTATTTTCAGAGTAAAACGCTGATTTTACCTCTTCTTCAGAAGGAATCGGATCACATGTCCCAAACTTATTCTTAACAGCGATCGAAAACGCTTCCTGCATTCTTTTAATAAACAGCGGAAGATCCACCAAATCCACCTGCTCCAATATAACATTAAATTTTTCGGACATAACGGCCTCCTTTTTAATCAAGCTTTTTTATCTGTTTAAATTCATTTTTTATCCGTTTAGCCAAATTTTCAATTTGTTCCACCAACGCCGGCGAAAGAAACGGCCCCATCGCCTCTTCCTCCGCTAGAAAAACCGGAGCCAAAAATTCTTCCGCGAAAGCCTTCCCCTCGCTTGTTAATACAATTTCTTTTTCTTTACGGCCAGTAGATACCAAACGAATATACCCTTTTTTAATGTACTCCTGAACGACAGTATTAAGTGTCGTTCGAGGAACAGACCATTCATCACATATCCTTTTCTGTGAATAAGGTTTACCATCCGCAATCGCATAAAACAAAACAAACACATTGCTTTTTATACCGAGTGTTCGCAGCGCTTTATAATACGCTTCATCAATCTGGTCAATTGCTATCATCAAGCGGCGAATTTTTTCTCTGGTTGAAATCATTTTATTCTCTCCATTTCAATCCGAATTCGGATTATCTTTATTATAAATAAAAATAAAATCAATGTAAACAACATTTTTATAAAAAACAGGCCAAAAGCCAACGTGGGGCTCAGTTTCTGATCCTGACAGAGGACAGGACAACGAGTACTGCCTCACAACAAAAAATAAGGCAATACAGCAGAAACGCCATATCGCCTTACAAAGATTAAATTATTTTTTATCCGGAAAAAAGGGGCTCTCTTTTTAAATAAATCAGACTTTTCCAACCGCTTTTTTACACAAAAGAGTTAATTCACGTTTTACATCGGCATTTGTAACCGGATCGCGGTTTTCCCTCCAAAGCTGCTCCAGTTCAAAGGCGCGTTGAAGTTCTGTTTGCGTTATCCGGCCACGCTTCGCCTCTTCGTTCATCCACTGTGCAAAGGTGCCAATCCAATCATCATTATACCCAATATCTTCCGGGCAACGCTCAATCTTACTAAAATCAAGCCGGTCATAATAAAGCCGGTAATTTTTTGTTTCCGGCGTATTGCCACTTGCAATCTTTACTTCAAAGGGAGGATCAATTGCCAACATTCCGTATCCTGCCAACTCTCCATGTTCATTTTCTTCCACTAAATCTTTATGAATTGACGCGTAAACAATCTCACAGATATAATTCGTCCACCGCGCTCCCAACTTATGGGTATAAAGAACCTTTGCCTCCAGATTAATAGGACATTCCGCAATTCCACAGGGTTTTACTACCGTTGACGGAAGCGGTGTACAGCCCATTACGTCAATCTCACTGATTCCTTTTGGAACCGGCATTCCCGAAATCCAGCTTTCCCGTACCATATCATGTCCAAAATAACTGATAACACATTCCGGTACTTCTCTTAAATTGGCGTATCCCTGTTTCACGCCGTCTTTCCATTCATTTTTGTCCTGATCCCACTCATCCGCTCCCACATGAAGATTAGAAAGCGTAAACGAAAAGAAGTTATGAGCAATACAGGTTCCCATAGTGACCGGAGTGACATTGACATTTCCAAGTTTATCGACTGTAGTAACAAAATAGGCAATCTGCGGCGGCTGGATAAAGCGGTGATGCAACCCATTTAACTGGCCGTTTTCAACCGAATATTTTACAAATTCCATTTTTAAATTCTCCCTTTGATCATACAATTATAGCATTTGCTGTTTTTACAGAAATTTCCAACCAGAATAATGAAAAGGCTGTCAAAGAAAAAGAGGTCATGAAAAACACGACCTCTTTTTATAAAATTGCCAAACTCAAAGCGCAAAAGAACACTTTATGAGATTAAACACATCTGCAAAATTTTATTTCTCAAACGGATTCTCAGTCTCGTAGAGCATTCCCTTCGGCTGATTGAAACCAATATCCTCAACGCCAAGATATTTAAAGACATTGAAGAGCGCCTTGCCGAAATGGCCAAACGCAACTGCGCCGTGATGCGGATATCTCTTAGCAATTAAAACATGACGGTAGAACCGACCCATCTCCGGAATGCCAAAGATACCAATTCCACCGAATGAACGGGTCGGAACCGGAAGGATTTCACCTTCTGCGACATAAGCTTTAAGCTTGGTGTCAGCAGTGGACTGCAAACGGAAGAAAGTAATCGGACCTGGTTTAATATCACCCTCAAGGGTACCGCGGCTTACATTCGGCTCGCTATCCGGCTCAAGGCAACGATGCTGGATGAGCTGATATTTCAAAGCATACTCGCTGAGTTTGCTGGAATTGGTATTTCCACAATGGAAGCCCATAAAAGTATCCTTATGAGAATAATCAAATTTTCCTTTAATATCACTGTTGTACATATCCGCTGGAACGGTATTATTGATATCAAGCAAAGTAACAATATCCTCAGAAACAAGCTGTCCGATCCACTCAGAAAGAGCGCCGTAGATATCAACCTCGCAGGATACCGGAATGCCACGGCCAGTCAAACGGCTGTTAACATAGCAAGGGCAGAAACCAAATTCGGTCTGGAACGCAGGCCAGCATTTATCCGCAAACGCGACAAACTCTCTGGAGCCTTTGTGCTCTTCTGCCCAGTCAAGCAATGTAATTTCAAACTGAGCAAGTTTCGGAATTAAATCCTTCCAAGGATTATTTCCTGCAAGCTCCTTCTCCATATCAGCGACAACTTCCGGAATACGCGGATCATCCTTATGTTTCTGAACAGCGGCAAGCAGGTCAAGTTCAGAGTTTTCCTCTACCTCAATACCGAGGTCAAACAGCTTCTGAATCGGCGCGTTGCAGGCCAAAAAGTCATTTGGGCGAGGACCAAAAGTAATAATTTTCAGTTTCTTCAGGCCCATAACAACGCGAGCAACCGGAACAAAATCATTGATCATATCAACAATTTCATCTGGAGTTCCAACCGGGTATTCCGGAATATACGCCTGAATTTTACGAATGCCAAGATTGTAGCTTGCGTTCAACATACCGCAATAAGCATCGCCACGACCGTCAATCAAATTATCGCCAGTCTCTTCAGCTGCAGCACAGAACATCACCGGGCCGCCGAAGGTTTTTGCAAGCAGAGTTTCAGGGGTTTCAGGGCCAAAGTTACCAAGATAAACAACCAGCGCATTAACGCCGGCAGCTTTGATATCTTCAACCGCTTTTAACATATCTTTTTCATTTTCAACCGTAACCGGACATTCATAAATATCGCCGCCCTTTGCTTTATACGCAGCAACAACGGCTTTTCTGCGGGACTCAGACAGCGACATTGGGAAACAGTCACGGCTGACCGCAACAATGCCTAATTTCACAACAGGTGTGTTAATCATGTTACATCCTCCTATGCTTTCGATAATATAAATATCATACCACCTGACCGTTAAAAAGTCCATGACTTTTTAACGGTTCAGCGGTTAAACTCCTTAAAAAAACTGTCCAAAAAATTTTCCCAAAATTTGTGAACTATTCCATAGAAGCTCCCTTCATTGCTGATAATGCGTTTTGAGTATAGCGTTTAAATATTCCTTTTCGTTCAGGTCTTTCCTTAATTCCCGCCTTAGAGCGTTCTTTTAAAACAGCAGCCGCCTCTTCCGGCGTACATTCTTTTCCTGCAATACCAACTACATTCAGCTTTCTATTCGGAATATCAAACTCGATGATGTCACCGTCTTGTACAAACGCAATCGCGCCGCCTGCCGCGGCCTCGGGCGAAACATGTCCAATACAAGGGCCACGGGTCGCCCCGGAAAAGCGTCCGTCAGTTACTAAAGAAACCGTTCCGTTAAGTCGTTCATCGCAAACAATCGCTTCCGTTGTCATGACCATTTCAGGCATTCCTGAACCGCGAGGCCCCTCGTACCGAATAATCAAAACATCATTCGGCTCAACTTTTCCCTCAACAACCGCGTAATAACACTCTTCCTCGCTGTCAAACGCTTTGACATTTCCTCGATGAACCAGCATATCATCTGAGATTGCGGCGTATTTCACAATCGCGCCCTCTTCGGCAATATTTCCTTTCAGTACGGCGATAGATCCCATCTCCTTTGTCTCCTCAACTGGATGGATCACGTCGCTACGACTCAGACCATAATTCGCAAGATATCCAATATTTCGCTCAAAAAAGCCATCTTTTTGAATATCTTCCAGATTCTCTCCCAGCGTTTTACCGGTAACTGTCATCACATCAAGATGGAGATAATCCTTTAACATCCATTGAATCATCGGGATACCACCCGCAAACCAGAATGCCTCCGTTACATGCTGACCGCTTGGATAAATATTCCCGATATGAGGGATTTTATGATTAATTTCATCAAACAGTTCAGGTGGTAGATCAATTCCCAATTCCCGGGCAATTGCTGGAAGGTGGAGAGTAGCGTTTGTTGAACCGCCAATAGCGCTGTGAACTATAATCGCGTTTTCAAACGCTTCTCGAGTCAAAATTTTACTCACCGACAATCCTGCTTTCGCAAGTTTCATTACCTGCCGTCCGGCAAGACGTGCCATTGAAAGGATATCCCGCATTGTTGCCGGAGCAAGAGCACTTCCCGGAAGAGCAAGCCCCAAGGCCTCTGCCATGCACTGCATCGTACTGGCAGTTCCTAAAAACTGGCAGGCTCCAAGAGAAGGACAACCAGTCAGCTTGTAATCGCGCACTTCCTGCTCGGTAATCGCATCCTTTCGCTTCTGACGCAGAGAAATATCTCCCGCCTTGATTGACGTAGACATATAGGGGCCCGGGCGCATACTACCACCCGGAATAAATACAGTGGGAATGTCAAGCCGAGCCGCCGCTTTCAAATGAGCGGGAATTGATTTATCGCAGGAAGACAATAAGATCATCCCGTCCCAGGGATTGACACAACCATGAATTTCAACCATATCGGCTAATACTTCACGGGACGCTAAAATATAGTTCATTCCATTATGGCCCTGTGCACAACCGTCACAGATATCAGTTGCATGGAACTGAGCTGGCCTACCTCCGGTTTCGTAAACGCCAATTTTTGCCTGCTCCGCAAGTTTATCCAAATGCTTACTGCCCGGATGGCTATCACCAAAGACATCCTCAATTAAAATCTGAGGTTTTACAATATCAGACTCATCCCAATCCATTCCGAGTTGTAATGCGTCAAACTGAGCCCATAGACTCCGTTCCGGCGCACTTTTCTGCCGGTATTCTTCCATATTAATTCTCCTTTTCTCAGATCTGCCGGATTTTAGTCAGTAAACTTAACTTCATTGTACAAAGACCAGACAGTAAAGTCAATACAAAGCTTCCCGCTTATTCTGTTAAAAACCAGCATAGCAAAAGGCAGAGCGTATAGCTCTGCCTTTTAAAATTTACATTTCACTTAAAAATTATTGTTGAAGCGGAACACCGTTCGCATCAGTCGTATAATTCGCAGAACCTGTGAGAATCAGAATTCCTTCCACAAGGCCCCAAATACTGGAAACACCCGAAAGAACAAAACAGGATAAAACCGTAATCAAAAGCTGCGCAAGAGCCTTTCCGGTATAGCCAAGATAAAAATTATGTATTCCAAAAGCACCTAGGAAAATACCAAGCAGGCCCGCCGCAATTTTGGATTTCGGAGCGCCCGTTCCAGCGGAAGCAGCCGCCATATTAGGAGCAGCACCATTTAAAGCAGCGCCACAATTCAGGCAGACAGCGGCACCCGGCGCCACCGCGTTTCCACAATTGCCACAATATCCAGTACCCTGACCAGCAGCAGCACCGCAAGTGACACAGAAAGCAGCGTTTTCGTTCATTTGCGCACCACAATTTCTACAAAACATATCAATTTCCTCCACAAATTACAAATTGACATTCCAGTTCTCGGACAAAAATTCTCCATACTCTGCATTTTATGATACCGCTTTTTAGAATATAAGTCAATAAGCCTTCTGTTTTACAAAAAAAAATAAAGCGTGGAAATTTTTCCACGCTTTTATTTTTACCCTTTTAACTTACTGAAGCGGAACGCCATGAGCGTCAGTTTTGATAGAACCGGTCAGAATCATGATTCCTTCAATAAGACCCCAGATTCCTGCACCCGCCCAAGCGAGGAAGGTAATCCCACAGGTGAAGAAGCCAAGAATAAAGCCCAGAACAGACATCACAAGCTGTGCAACAGCCTTCCCAGTATAACCGAGTATGAAGTTATGTACTCCAAAAGCGCCAAGGAAAATACCAAGCAAGCCTGCCGCAAGTTTGGATTTCGGAGCACCTGTTCCCGCAGCAGCTACATTCGGAGCAGAACCGCCTACGGCCGCGCCACATTTCAAGCAGACAGCAGCACCCGGTGCCACCGCGTTTCCGCAGTTGCCGCAAAATCCGGTTCCCTGGCCAGCAGCAGCACCACAGGAAACGCAGAAAGCAGCATTCTCATTCATCTGTGCACCACAATTTTTACAAAACATGACAAAACCTCCCATAATATACCCATTACAATAGCAGGAGTTAACCGAAGCCACCTACTAATTGCCTAGATTTATTATATAGTGGGAGGTTATTGCTGTCAATAAAGATATTAAAATTTATTCCATAAAAAATTCATAAAAAGCACGATAAGCCATAAAAACATCAATTTTGGAAACCACTTCAAAGGGAGAATGCATAGAAAGGACCGGAACCCCTAGGTCAATAACGTCCACATTCAAATTTGCAATATAAGCCGCTACTGTTCCTCCTCCACCCTGATCTACCTTTCCAAGTTCACCGGTCTGCCAAACAACGCCGGTGCGGTCAAGCAGGTTCCGAACCTTTCCGGAGAACTCCGCAGAGGCGTCCGAAGTGCCAGCTTTTCCCCGAGCGCCAGTGTATTTTGTAATAACAACACCATAATTCAGATATGCGGCATTTTTACGCTCCATCACTTCAGGATAGGTTGGATCAAAAGCAGCGTTAACATCTGCTGAAAGGCACTCGGAATGAGATAAAACCGTCCGTGCCTCCACCCCATAAGGTTTAGAAAGGTCAGCAACAAAATAACGAAGGAAGGCAGATTTCAAACCTGTATTACCGTCGCTCCCCGTTTCTTCCTTATCCGCCAAAACCAGAATTGAAGTTTTTTCTGGATTTTCGGTTTCCAAGATTGCCCTTAAAGAAGTATAGGCACAAACCCGGTCATCATGCCCATAGGCGCCTACCATAGAACGGTCAAAACCAATATCTTTGGCCTTAAAAGCCGGCACAACTTCCAACTCTGCCGAGAGAAAATCCGCTTCCGTGATTCCATATTTTTCGAAGAGAATCTTTAACAGATTAAGTTTTACCTTTTCACTGAGTTCATCATCCTTGAACGGAATGCTTCCGATGAGAACATTTAAGTCTTCCCCTTTTACACCTTCCGCAAGAGTTCTTTTCATCTGATCCGACGCAAGGTGAGGAAGCAGGTCAGTTACACAGAAGACAGGATCTCCCTCTTCTTCGCCAATAGAAACTTTAATAACGTTGCCTTTGGAGTCAATAATAACTCCATGGAGCGCAAGAGGAATGGCAGTCCACTGATATTTTTTAATTCCACCATAGTAATGCGTTTTGAAAAGAGCCAGTTCTGTATCCTCATATACCGGACGCGGCTTAAGGTCAAGACGCGGAGAATCGATATGAGCAGCGGCAATTCGTACACCGTTACAAAGCGACTCCTTTCCTATCACAGCCGCAATCAGTGACTTACTCCGATTTACCTGATAAATTTTTTCTCCCGGCTCATATTTTTTCTCTGGGTCAAAAGGACGGTAACCTTTTTCTTCAAGCAACGCTACCGCGGCATCCACTGCTTCGCGTTCCGTTTTGGAAGTATCCAGAAAAGATTTGTACGGCTCGCAAAAATTAAAAGCTTTTTCTTTTTCCGACTCGCTTAACCGCAATCCCCCATTTTTAGGTTCCATAAACAACTTTTCCTTTAAAACTTTTGCTTCACTTTTCTCTTCACTCATCAGAACAACCTCCTTTATCTGACATCCGGCAACGAAAAACGCCGGATTAATAAATCAATCATTTCATCCGCCTTTTGAATTAATTCTTTTTCTGTACCTTTATTATAAATTACATAATCTGCCCGTGTCCGATAAAAATCATCCTCTTTCTGGGCCGAAAGCCGGAGGAGGGCTGCTTCTCTGGTAATCATATCTCTTTTTATCACTCGTTCCAAACGAAGTTCAAACGGTGCGCAAACTGCTATTACATAAGAGCAAAAACGATCAGCTCCCGCTTCATACAAAGTAGGGGCATCCAGCAAAAGCAAAGTATTTTTCTCAGCTTCAGCAGTACGAATTTGGCGTTCAATTTCCTGGGTAATAAAAGGAAAGACCGTAACATTCAATAAATTAAGCTTATCAGGACTTGAAAAAACTACCGTTCCGAGCTTTTTTCGACTCAATTTTCCAGCTTCATCAAAAATATGGGAGCCAAATTTCTCCCGAAGAGCTTTAAGACAATCTAGATCGTTTTCTGTCACCTGATGACTAATTTGATCCGCATCAAGCACCGGAATTCCTCTGGTTAAAAAACGCTGGCTCAAAAGTGACTTTCCGCTCCCACTCTGCCCAGTAAGTCCAATAACATGCATTACAAATTCACCACCCTGAAAGCTGCTGCCCTGAGGATTCGGTTATAAACAGCATATCCTACGCCACTTTGATCTGGACAACGTGCATATACAATCTCCGCTCCTCTCGCATCTGCCTCACGGAGAGCATCAAAAAGCCCGGCAGCCTGAGTAGAAGGATCGTCTTTTTTTCCATAAACAATAGCGGGAACTTTTAAACACGTTGTTTCTCCCTCAAATACCAAAGCCAATGTTTTATTATCCGTCTTATTATTGACATATTCTATAAATTTATCAGCTGATCCCTTTATAATATAAACTTCCGCTTTGGGCGAATAATGTTTATATTTTAATCCAGGCGACAAAACCTTTGCATGTTCATCCAACTTCGTCTCAATAGCTTTGTCGACTGTTACCGGAATTTCAAGTGCTTCCACTTCTTCCCGGGTGACTCCTCCCGGGCGCAGAAGATGTACAGAGTCCTCTCTTATTAAAAACACCGAGGATTCCACGCCTACCTCGCAGCTTCCCCCATCAATTATTAGAGGAATTTTCCCGTTCATATCAAACAGGACATGCTTCGCTTTAGTTGGACTGGGTTTTCCTGAGATATTAGCAGACGGCGCAGCGAGCGGAAGTCCACTTGCACGAATAATAGCTGCCGCTCCCGGGTGACTCGGCATCCGAATTCCGACTGTTTCAAGCCCCGCTGTCACTTCTAAAGGGACCCGAGAAGACTTTGGGAGAATCATTGTCAAAGGGCCCGGCCAGAAAGCATCCGCCATTTTCTGAGCGATTAACGGAAAATCGGAAACCAAATCTTCCAGCATAGAAAGTCCGCTGATATGTACAATCAGCGGATTATCCTGAGGTCGTCCCTTTGCAGCAAATATTCTAGAAACTGCCTCCGGACTGTAAGCGTTGGCAGCAAGGCCGTATACTGTTTCGGTCGGGATCGCAACGACTTCACCCTTTTTGAGGAGTTCCGCCGCCAACGATACTCCTTCCTCACTACAGGGCATTACTTTAGTCTGATACATCAAAACCTCGCCTCTAATCGCCATCCGTCTGAGCGGCTAATTTTTCGGCCTGATCCGCCGTAATCAACGCGTCAATAATTTCATCCAAGTTGCCATTTAAATTTTCTTCCAGATGATAAAGTGTCAGACCAATTCGATGGTCCGTTAAGCGTCCTTGAGGATAGTTATAAGTTCGGATCCGTTCAGAACGGTCTCCCGTTCCAACCTGAGATTTTCTTTCAGAAGCAATTTTATCATTCTGTTCCCGAAGCATAACCTCATAAAGCCTTGAGCGGAGGATCTTCATTGCTTTTTCCCTGTTTTTATGCTGACTCCGTTCATCTTGACACTCTACCACAATTCCAGTGGGAAGATGGGTAATTCGGATTGCAGACTCCGTTTTATTAACATGCTGGCCACCGGCACCGCTTGAGCGGTATGTGTCAATCTGAAGGTCAGATGGATTAATATCAACTTCCACATCTTCTACTTCAGGTAAAACAGCAACCGTTACAGTCGAAGTATGAATTCGACCAGACGCCTCCGTTTCCGGGACACGTTGAACTCGATGAACGCCACTTTCAAATTTCAGCCGAGAGAACGCCCCTTCTCCCTCAATACTGAAACTAACCTCTTTAAAACCACCAAGCTCCGTTTCATTGGCACTTAAAATTTCAGTTTTCCAACCTTTTGTTTCAGCATACATCGTATACATCCGATAAAGGGTATTCGCAAAAAGAGCCGCTTCCTCTCCGCCAGCGCCACCTCGTATTTCAACAATTACGTTCTTATCATCATTGGGGTCACGGGGGAGAAGAAGTATCTTTATTTCTTCGGCAACCTCATCAATCTTCTTGCGGTTTTCTTCAAACTCCTCCTGAACCATCTCTTTGAAATCCTT
>CAUABB010000020.1 GCA_958427155.1 uncultured Oscillospiraceae bacterium
TCAGCAACAATCATTTTCGCCTGTTTGATTTCAACCGGCATATTCAACCGAACATCCCCAATCAAATCTCGTAAACGTTCCACATCTACAACACATTTTCCTCCTGAAAGAGGCAATCCCCAGGACTTGTCCAACATATCGTCAATGGTGTCAAGAATTTCACTGATATTCATTTTCATTCTCCCTTCCTGCACAAACGTTCTTTAATTGGATCCAGAATACATGCCGGAACAAAATCAGAAATATCTCCGCCAAAATAAGCGATTTGCTTAACCAGGCTAGAACTGAGGTAAAGATTTTCAGCGTTGGTAGTCAAAAAAACTGTTTCAGCCTGTTCCACCATCTTTTTATTCATCAGCGCCATTTGGAACTCGTAATCGAAATCTGAAATAGCACGTAAACCCTTTACAATTGCACAAGCCCCGCACTTTGCCACATATTCGGCCAAAAGACTGTCATTTGCATCTACGACAATATTTTCAATTCCCTCAGTCGCCTTTTCAATCAGCTTTAGCCGTTCCTCAGCGGTAAAACTGGTCTTCTTTTCTCGGTTGATGCTCACCAAAACAATTACCTGATCAAACAGCTTAGCCGCTCGAGTGATAATATCAAGATGGCCTTTGGTAATCGGATCAAAACTGCCCGGGCAAACAGCAATTCTCACGCTTCTTCCCATCCTTCCTCAGATACCGCCCGGTAAGCGGTTACCACAATCTTTCCATAATTATACTGCTTAACCTTTTTAAAATCAACAACCGTTTCCGGAAGCTCTTCTCCTTTCGGGTGCTCACAGAGGATGACACCGCTGGACTCCATCCTCTCCGCCACTAAAGGAAGCGCTTCCTGAAGAATTCCCTGAAGATAAGGCGGATCCAAAATCGCAATATCAAACCTGTCATGGCATCCAGCTAAAAAAGCCTTGTAATCCATAGTGACGACACGAGAGCCTACCGTTAAGCCTGTAGACTTCAAATTTTCTCTTACTACCTCAAGGGATCGCTTGCTGTGATCAACAAACACAGCGAGTTTTGCTCCCCGGCTAAGCGCTTCAATCCCCATTTGACCAGAACCAGCAAACAGGTCAAGTACTTTTGCTCCCCGCACTTCAAACTGTATCGTACTGAATATAGCTTCTTTTACCCGGTCAGTCGTAGGACGAACATCATTCCCCTCCAGCGTTTTCAGCTTACGTCCACGCGCAGTACCGGTAATAACCCTCATTCAACATTCTCCTTTAATCAAAAATTGCTGTTCGATGATTTTTATGATAAACACTTAAAACCAGCCCCAACGTCATAAACATTGTAACCATTGAAGACCCCCCTGAACTGAAAAACGGTAGCGTCACGCCGATTACAGGAGCGATACAAAGAACCATAGCAATGTTGACGACCGACTGAAAAAACACAAACGCGAATACTCCAATACAGATATAATTTCCCAACGCGTCTTGTGACAAACGTGAAACATACAAAATGCGCAGACAGATTGCGATCAACAGCCCAACGGTGAGCAAACAGCCCACCAATCCAAGCGTTTGACCAATATAAGAGAAAATAAAGTCATTTCTCATTTCCGGAACACTGATCAGGTCGTCCGCAAAAAGCCCACGCCCAAAAAGCTGTCCGGAGCCAAGAGCCATCCTTCCTCTCATCTGCTGATATCCAACTCCGCTGGGATCCATATCCGGGTTAAATGCAATTAATACACGGTTCCTATGCATTTCATCAAGAAGAAAATTCCACACAAGAATTCCCACTACTGGCAAAGCAACAATTCCACCGAGAATATATTTCCAGGAAAGTCCGGCTACAATCAGCATTGTAACAGCGATAAAAACAAAAATCAGCGCTGTACCATAATCCCCTTGAATGACAATCAAACCCGAAATAGCGCCAGCATGCAAAAGAAGCAGGCCGATATTTTTTAAACTGTTGAGATTTCCCCGCACCTTAGTAAGATGATACGCGAAAGTGACGATAAAAGAAATTTTCAAAAATTCCGCCGGCTGAATTGTAGTAACGCCGAGGTCAAGCCACGCTTTATCATCCGCCCCCTCAACCTGAACACCGAAAATAAATGTCAGCAGAACAAGGACAAGAGCGAAAGCCATGTGATATTTCCAAAATTTAGCAATCAATTCATAGTCAATCAGTGAAATTACAACAGCGGCAGCCAAGCCAAGAACAGTGGCAATTAATTGAACCCAAACGCCACGGGAAGACTGGATAAAACCGTTGACATAAATTGAATAAAGCAACACCAGAGAAAAAATCGAACAAACCGTACAAAGAACCAACAACCAACGATCTGTATTCCGAAAAAAATCCCCGATTCCTTCTAAAATTCGTTTCATTTTGCCTCCATATTTTAAGGCCGGATTTCCAACTACAGTCTACAACCGCAGAGAAAAACGAGTCGATATTCAAACCATCTTTTACCCGCAGAACCTTATATGAGTCCTGGCCATTATACCAAAAAACTTTTAGTATTTTAAAAATAAAAAGCCTACAATTTAAAACTCAAAGTAAGAACTTTTTTTATTATAGCTGGTAACCCCCGTGATTTCAAGCAAATTGTCGTTTTTTGCTCAATTTGACGCAATAACGGAAATTTTCGTCTAGCAGAACAAAAACTCATATGATATAATAAAAATTAAATCCGGCTGAAACCTTTTTATTGCATGGGAGTTTTGCTCACCTTGTTTATTGTTTCCGCCGCTAAAAATGCTGGAGGGATTCTTCATGCTAACCGATATTGAAATTGCTCAGAAAGCCAATATGCTCCCTGCTGCACAAATTGCCGCAGAACTTGGCATTGATAGCGAAGAAATTGAGCCATATGGGAAATATATTGCCAAGCTTTCCGATAAACTGTATGAGTCGTTAAAAAACAAGCCTAATGGAAAATTGATTCTGATGACTGCCATTAACCCAACTCCTGCCGGAGAGGGAAAAACTACGACCACAGTTGGCCTTGGGCAGGCAATGAAAAAAATTGGAAAAAAGGCTGTTATTGCTCTACGTGAGCCCTCTCTCGGCCCGGTTTTTGGAATTAAGGGCGGAGCAGCGGGTGGCGGCTATTCTCAGGTTGTCCCAATGGAGGAAATTAACCTTCACTTTACTGGAGACATGCACGCTATCACCGCGGCGAACAATCTTCTTTGCGCCGTAATTGACAATCATCTCCAACAAGGGAACGAACTGGGTATTGATCAGCGGCGTATTCTTTTCAAACGTTGCATGGATATGAATGATCGCGCACTCCGCTTTGTCAATGTCGGACTTGGAGGGAGAGTAAACGGCATTCCCCGCGAGGATTCGTTCCAAATTACTGTTGCAAGTGAAATCATGGCAATCCTCTGCCTTGCTGAAAATATGGATGATCTAAAAGATAGGCTTGGCAAAATTTTGGTTGGCTATACCTATAGCAATCGTCCAGTATTTGCACGTGATCTCGGTTGTGTTGGCGCCATGGCGCTTTTGTTAAAGCATGCCATCCAGCCCAACCTTGTCCAAACTCTTGAAAACACTCCGGCGATTATGCACGGTGGACCTTTTGCCAATATCGCGCACGGATGCAACTCGGTCCGCGCCACCAAAATGGCTTTAAAGCTCGGCGATTACGCTATTACCGAAGCGGGATTCGGCTCTGACTTAGGTGCGGAGAAATTTTTGGATATCAAATGTCGCTATGCCGGTCTTGCACCAGATTGTATCGTTATTGTGGCAACTGTGCGAGCTCTTAAATACAACGGTGGCGTTGCTAAAACAGAACTGGCAATTGAGAATGTGGAGGCGGTACGAAAAGGAATTGTCAATTTGGAAGCGCACATTAGCAATATGCAGCAATACGGTGTACCGGTAGTTGTTGCAATTAACCGGTTTCATACTGACACCGATAACGAACTTACCGTTATTAGTCAGCGCTGCAGAGAGCTTGGTTGCGAATTTGCTTTGTCAGAGGTTTTCACCAAAGGTGGCGACGGCGGAATTGAACTTGCGAACAAAGTTGTTGAGGCCTGTGAAAAGCCTCGCTCTTTCAAGTTTTTATACAGCGAAGCGGAGCCGATTAAGGAGAAAATTAAAACCATTGCGCAAAAAATTTATCACGCTTCAGGGGTTGTCTACACCGGAGCGGCAGAAAAAGCCATCCGGGATATTGAAGCACTTGGACTCGACAAACTTCCGGTTTGTATTGCTAAAACGCAATACTCCCTTTCAGACGATCCCAAACTTCTTGGTGCACCGACAGATTTTGAAATTACCGTGCGGGATGTCCGTCTTAGCGCTGGCGCCGGCTTTATTGTGGCACTGACAGGGGAGATCATGACCATGCCGGGGCTTCCGAAGCGGCCTGCTGCGCTTGGCATGGATATTGATTCTAACGGAACCATTACCGGACTTTCCTGATAAACGGGAGATGTTTATGAGTAAAGGTATTATGACTTTTAAGACTTCATCCGTTGCCGAAACACAAGCGCTCGCTGTTGCTTTTAGCCGGGTTTTAAAGCCCGGTATGGTCCTTGCCTATTTTGGTGGTTTGGGTGCTGGAAAAACAGCTTTTACCCGTGGACTCGCAAAAGGCCTGAACGTGAAAGGAGAAGTATCCAGCCCCACATTCGCGCTGGTTCATGAGTATCAGGGAGATCCCCCTCTCATTCATTTTGATATGTACCGTATTTCTTCAGAAGATGACCTTTACACAACTGGGTATTTTGATTATCTGGACGGAAACAATATTGTGGCTATTGAATGGAGCGAAAATATAGAAGATTTTCTTCCAGAGAATACAATCCGGATATCATTTGAAATCACCGGCGAAAATAGTCGTTGGATCGTCATAGAAGGAGGGCCGGACTTTGAATATTCTTGCCATTGATACATCGGCTCAGGTAGCTACTGTCTGTATTTTGAACGAGTCATCCGTTATTTCAGAATTTAATGTTAATACAAAACTCACACATTCGCAGACGATGATGCCGATGTGTGAAGCTGCTTTAAACTGTTCTAAAATAAAGCTTGAACAGATTGACGCTTTTGCCGTCTCCGTGGGGCCTGGCTCTTTTACAGGGATCCGGATTGGTATATCAGCGGTCAAAGGGATGGCTGTAGCCAGCGGAAAACCCTGTATTCCTGTTTCTACTCTAGAAGGGCTGGCCTGTAATTATCCTGTTGAAAATGGTATTATCTGTGCCGTTATGGACGCCCGCCGCGCCCAGGTATACAACGCCCTGTTTCGTTGGAAAAATGGGGAACCGGAGAGGCTTTGCCAAGACCGTGCAATTTCCATAAACGACCTCGGTAGTGATTTAGATAAGTTTGACGAAAATATTTTTATAGTTGGAGACGGGGCTGATCTGTGCTATAATAGCCTTAGGGAAAAGCTTCCGCTTTTGAAAAGCGTTCCAACTCACCTGAAATTACAGCGAGCGGCAAGTGTAGGGCAAGTAGCCCTTCGGCTTGCAAAAGCTGGAAAATGCTGTACTGCCGCTGAGCTAATGCCGGTTTATCTCCGGCTCCCACAGGCAGAACGCGAACGTCTTACCAGACAACGGAAGTAAAACCACTTCGCCTTCAAATACAGGCCGAATCGGAGGCGATGATCTTTTGACCGCGTCGGCAGCGGTGGAGAATATAATTATGATTGCAATTGGAAGCGACCATGGCGGTTATGAATTAAAAGAACAAATTAAGGCTTTTTTGGATGAAAAAGACCTTGCCTATAAGGATTTCGGGACCTATTCCACAGAGTCCTGCGATTATGCGGATATTGCGGAAGTTGTTTGTGATGCGGTTGTGAGCGGTGAATGCGAAAAAGCGCTTCTGTTCTGTGGAACAGGTATTGGCATTTCAATGGCAGCCAATAAGATCAACGGCATTCGGGCTGCTGCCTGTTCTGACTATTTTTCAGCCAAATACACCCGACTGCACAATGACGCAAATGTTCTTTGCCTTGGCGGTAGAGTCGTTGCAGTAGGAGAAGCATGCGAATTAATTGACGTTTTTTTAAGCACTGATTTTGAAGGTGGCCGTCATGCGGTACGAATTGGGAAAATCGCTGCCTTGGAAGAACGCGAACGCAACAAAGATATTGCCGAAGAAAACGGTAAAAAATAGAAAAACAAAAAGGAGTGCGAAGCAATGACGCCAATTATCATGCATCATCCCCTGATTCAGCACAAAATTTCTCTTTTGCGGGATAAAAATACCGGTACAAAAGAATTCCGTGAATTGGTTTCCGAAATTGCCATGCTGATGTGCTATGAGGCAACGCGTGATCTCCCGCTCAAGGAAATCGAGATTGAAACTCCAGTCGCAGTTGCAAAAACCAAGATTATCTCTGGAAGTAAAATCGCAATTGTCCCCATTCTTCGTGCCGGGCTCGGGATGGTTGATGGGATGCTGAATCTGATTCCAGCAGCGAAAGTGGGTCATATCGGTTTGTATCGGACTGAAGACGATGACAAAATAAATGTCGTAGAGTACTATTGTAAGCTTCCGGAGGATATTGAACATCGAGATACCATTGTGCTTGATCCTATGCTTGCAACCGGTATGTCTGCCGTAGATGCACTGGGACAGTTAAAAAAGCACGGAGCCAAAAACTTGAAATTCATGTGTATTATTGCCGCTCCCGAAGGTCTGGAGGCACTTGAAAAAGCACATCCGGATGTACAGATTTATTGTGGAACCCTCGACCAGCGCCTGAATGAAAATTACTATATTGTTCCCGGCCTGGGCGATGCAGGTGATCGTATTTTTGGTACCAAGTAGTCAATGTTGTTTTAAAAACAAGTAGAAAGCGGTACGTTGAGTCGTGCCGTTTTTCTTTTACGTCCGCATATTTAAAATATGAATTTTTTGTAAATTCTCTTGATCTAATACTGAAATTATTGTTTAATAATAGGGCGTATAAAATTCACTGGCAAAGGAGATGAGGTACTATCAAACGATTAAATTTGGTTTTGGTGGAACCTCAAATTCCCCAGAATACCGGAAATATAGCTAGAACCTGTGCGGCGACAGGAGCATCCCTTCATCTGGTTCGGCCACTCGGCTTCCAGATTGACGATAAGAAACTCAAACGAGCTGGTTTAGATTATTGGCATCTGTTAGATATTACTTATTATGATGGAATTGATGAGTTTTTTGAAAAGCACCCCAAGGCCGCATGCTATTTCTTCACTACTAAGGCTAAACATATTTACTCTGATATTTCTTACCCGGATGAGGTTTTTCTGATATTTGGCCGTGAAGATGCAGGACTGAACGAGGAGCTCCTTCACAATCATCCTGACCAGTGTCTCCGTCTTCCAATGATCTCAGAAGCACGGAGTTTAAACCTGTCTAACAGTGTGGCAGTTGCCGCTTATGAAGTGTTACGGCAGTGGGGATTTCCTTCTCTGAAAACAACCGGGAACCTGACCCGGTACAACTGGTAATTTTAAATGTAAAGCAACTCCTTTATCCCCCTGCTTAAGTTTCAAACGTGAAAGGATGGGCAGTTTTATGAATGAAAAAATTAAGTTGATAACCGATTCTTGCTGTGACATTCCGCAGGAAATCGCTGAAAAATATGGAATTGAAATTCTTTCTTTCCCGATTACAGTAGATGGAAAGGAATATCGTGAACGAGTTGATTTCAGCGCGGAAGAATTTTACACTATGTTAACAGAAGCGGCCAAAATCCCTACTCACGCGCAGCTAATCCCTATTGAATTTGAAGATGTTTATGAAAAGGCTTATCAGGAAGGATATACCGATCTGATCTATGTTTCAATCAATTCCAAAGGATCAAGTACCTATATCAACTCTAAAATTGCGATGAACAATTTCTTCGACACCCATCCCAACGCAAAAGATTCTTTTCACTTTCACTTAATTGATTCAGGCTGTTACACCATGGGGTATGGTATGGCGATCATTGAGGCGGCTAAAAAAATCCGCCGCGGACTTACCGTAAAGGAAATTGTTTCTAGCATTGAAGACTGGATTAATCACGTCCGAATCCTTTTTGTTCCCCTTACACTGGAGTTCGCCAAGAAATCCGGCCGTATTTCAGCCGCAGCGGGCTTTGTAGGAGAACTTCTCGGCCTTAAGCCAATTATTACCTTTGAAGATGGTGATTCTGTCATTCTTGAAAAGGTACGGGGAGAAAAAGCTGTCGTTCCTCGGTTGGTCGAAATGGTGCAAAAAAATATTATCCCAGAGACTCCCTATAGTATTGTGCATGGAATGCAGCCTCAACTTACCGAAGAGTTGACTGCCGAAATGGAAAAGAAATTTGGCAAAGCAAGTTATGTTTATCCGCTTGGTCCTGTTGTCGCCATTAATGCCGGCCCAAATGTGGTAGGAATTATTTATAAATCCCACGAACACGATCAATAACCGATGATAAATAATCCCTGGAGCAAAAGTTCCGGGGATTTCTTTTTTGTATATGGTTGATTTTATCCTGTTTTTTTCCATTTTTTCACGCTAAACACTTGAAAAAATGTTAAGAATAAGGTATGATAAATATGATTGTTAAGCTTCTCACAAACTTAGCAAGAACTATAAGGATGAAAGGATGTATTGCATGAGTTCGTTAAATAAAAAGTCGATTGAGGATATTGATGTATCGAACAAACGCGTATTGGCTCGTTGCGACTTCAACGTTCCGCTGAAAGACGGCGTTATCACAAACGACAAGCGGATTGTCGCTGCTCTTCCCACCATTAAATATCTGATCGAGCATGGCGCAAAACTAATTCTGTGTTCCCACCTTGGCAGGCCGAAAGAAGGCTGGGAGCCTGAATTCTCTCTCGCTCCAGTTGCAAAACGGCTTTCCGAACTGCTTGGCAAAGAAGTTGTCATGGCAAAAGATGTCATCGGCGAAGATGCAAAGGCAAAAGCCGCTGCTTTAAAACCGGGCGATGTCATGCTTCTTGAAAACGTCCGTTATCATAAAGAAGAGAAGAAAAATGACCCTGCTTTTGCCAAAGAGCTTGCTTCTCTGGCAGAAATTTACGTCAATGATGCATTTGGTGCAGCGCACAGAGCTCACGCTTCCACTGCAGGCGTTGCGGATTATCTCCCGGCTGTCTGTGGTTATCTGATGCAGAAAGAGATTGATTTTATCGGTGGAACCATCGAAAATCCAAAACATCCGTTTGTTGCAATTCTCGGCGGCGCCAAGGTTTCTGACAAGATCGGCGTAATTGAAAACCTGATTGATAAAGTGGATACTTTAATTATCGGTGGTGGTATGGCCTATACGTTTATGCGTGCAATGGGGAATACTACTGGTACTTCGATTTGTGAAGAAGACAAGTTGGATCTTGCGCGTGATTTGATGAATAAAGCACGTGCCAAAGGCGTCAACTTCCTGATTCCGGTTGATAACATTGTTGCTCGGGAGTACGATGAAAACTCTGTTTTCATGCGGATTTATTCTGACGCGATTCCTGACGGCTGGATGGGCCTTGATATTGGACCGACCACTCAGGAACTTTTCGCTAAAACCCTGAAAGGTGCCGGAACGGTCATTTGGAACGGACCGATGGGCGTTTCCGAGTGGGAAAATTTTGCGGCTGGTACCCGCGCTGTTGCACAGGCTATTGCAGACGAAAGTGAAAAAGGTGCTATTTCTGTCATCGGTGGCGGTGATTCTGTTGCGGCTGTTACCAAACTTGGCTACGCAGATAAGATGAGCCATATTTCTACGGGCGGTGGTGCTTCCCTAGAATTCATGGAAGGGAAAAAGCTGCCGGGTATTGAATGCCTGATGGATAAATAATGTTTTTCCTGGAAGCTGCCGCCCAGCCGGGCGGCGGCTTTTAAAAAATATAAACCATAATTTTATAATAAGGAGTCAATTGCCATGAATAAAGCACTGCGCAAAGCCGTTATTGCCGGTAACTGGAAAATGAACAAAAATAGAGTGGAAGCCAAAGCGTTAATCGAAGAAATGAAACCGCTGGTCGCAGACGCTAACTGTGATGTCGTTATCTGTGTTCCTTTCACGAATCTGGAAACAGCTCTTGAGGCTACAAAAGGTACGAATATTAAAGTTGGGGCAGAAAACTGCCATTTTGAAAAATCGGGTGCTTTTACAGGCGAAATTTCTGCCGAAATGCTCACCGAAATGGGAGTTGAATACGTTATCATCGGGCACAGTGAACGCCGTCAATATTTTGGCGAAACCGACGCTACCGTCAACAAGCGTACTCTTGCTGCTCTGGAAGCCGGTCTGAAAGTTATCCTCTGTGTTGGTGAAATGCTGGAGGATCGTGAACGGGGTATCACAGCAGAACTGGTTGCTATGCAGACAAAAATTGCTTTAAACGGCGTTACTAAAGAAATGTTAAAAAACATTATTATTGCTTATGAACCGGTTTGGGCAATTGGAACCGGTAAAACTGCAACTGCAGAGCAGGCAAATGAAGTAAACGCCATCATCCGGGCAACAGTCGCTTCCCTTTATGGAAAAGACGCAGCAGATGCCCTTACCGTCCAATACGGTGGCTCTATGAACGCTAAAAATGCAGAAGAACTCTTAGCTCAGCCTGATGTTGACGGTGGTTTGATTGGTGGAGCTTCTTTAAAGGCGGAAGATTTCAGCATCATTGTGAAAGCTGCTTCTAAATAGTGCTTAAAATAGCGACATTTACTGTTCTGTGAAAGGACTGAAATTACATGAAAAAACCATTGGCATTAATCATTTTAGACGGTTTTGGCTATAACAGCGCTGATTATGGCAATGCGATTACCGCAGCTAAAACCCCCAATATTGATAAGCTGCTCTCAAGCTGTCCTCACACCTTAATCGGTGCGTCGGGGATGGATGTTGGCCTTCCTGATGGCCAGATGGGAAATTCCGAGGTTGGCCATACTAATATCGGTGCTGGACGGATTGTTTATCAGGAACTGACCCGGATTACAAAAGCAATTCAGGATGGTGCTTTTTTTGATAATGAGGCTTTTCTAGGCGCGGTTGAAAACTGCAAAAAAAATGGCAGCGCTCTTCATTTAATGGGGTTGATGTCAGACGGCGGTGTCCACAGTCACAATAGCCATCTTTATGCGTTGGTTGAACTCGCTAAAAAGGCGGGATTGGAAAAAGTTTTTATTCATTGTTTTATGGACGGACGTGATGTCCCTCCTACTTCCGGGAAAGATTTTATTGCGGAACTTCAGCAAAAGCTCAAAGAAATTGGTGTTGGAAAAATCGCAACCATTATGGGGCGTTATTACGCTATGGACCGTGACAACCGTTGGGAACGGGTAGAAAAAGCTTATGCTGCTATGGTTTATGGTGAAGGGGTCAAAAATCCGAATCCAGTTGGTACCGTTGAACAATCTTACGTTGATGAAATTACTGATGAATTTATTGTCCCAACCGTTTGCACGGAACAGGCAACAATTTGTCCAAATGACAGCGTTATCTTTTTCAACTTTCGCCCGGATCGCGCACGCGAAATTACTCGTACCCTCGTTGATCCGGAATTTAAAGGATTTGAGCGTAAAAAAGGCTTTTTCCCGCTTTACTTTGTCTGCATGACACAGTATGATGCAACCATGCCGAATGTGGAGATTGCTTTTAAACCGCAGTCGTTAACCAACACCTTTGGGGAATATATCAGTGGCAAAGGCTTAACTCAGCTTAGAATTGCTGAAACGGAAAAATACGCTCATGTAACCTTCTTCTTTAACGGCGGTGTGGAAGCCTCTTTTGAGGGAGAAGACCGCGCTTTAATCCCCTCTCCTAAAGTCGCTACCTACGATCTGAAACCGGAAATGAGTGCATACGAGGTTTGCGACGAGGTTGTTTCCCGTATTAATTCAGGAAAATATGACGTGATTATCTTGAACTACGCCAACTGTGATATGGTTGGACATACCGGCGTTTTTGACGCTGCCGTCGCGGCGGTAGAAGCGGTCGATACCTGCGTTGGCAAAACGGTAGACGCTATCCTCGCACAGGGTGGCGCGGCGTTAATTACAGCTGATCATGGCAATGCAGACCAGATGTATGAACCAGACGGTTCTCCGTTTACCGCCCATACCACCAATCCTGTCCCATTAATTGGGGTTGGGCTAGATGGAAAAGGGCTGAAAGAAGGCGGCCGCCTTGCGGATTTGGCGCCGACCATGCTTGAAATTCTGGGGCTTGCGAAACCCGACGAAATGGATGGACAATCCCTCCTAAAGTAAAGTCCTTTCTAAATCCGGAACATTTTTAACAAAATACATTTTATACAACAAAAAAGCTGTGCCACTTTATTGGCACAGCTTTTTTGTTTAAACTTTTAGCCGAAATGAAAAAGCCTTAGAACTCCTTCTTTTGGTAAATTCCAGTCGAAATAAGGAATGATAAAATCAATGCCGCCACCGCGACAACCGGCGCAATCCGAAATAAAAGCAGGATATCAGCCTCGCTGTCCGGAATAGGAATCCCTGCCATCTGCAGCAAAAGAACCACTCCAATGGGTACAAAAACAACTAAAAGGATCATTAATCTTCCCTTTTCCACCCCGAACTTAAAAAGAAGGGGGAAGATAACGGAAATATAAATGACTCCAAAGAATAACACGCCGAATGCAAAAAGACAGTCTTCCCCATTAATATGTTCCTTTTTTTGAATCAAAGACACTAAAAGATTTAACACTCCAGCTGCCGCAAAAATTATAAGACAGAGAAGATATTTGCTTAAAACCATTTCGGTACGAGAAATAGGCATAGAAAGGGCATATTTTTCCCAATTCGCCTGTTCATCATAAGCCATTGCAGTTATTGGAAGCATTATTCCAAGAAACACAACCGCAAAGCTGAAAATGCTAGAGTCACTGGAGCCAAAAATAGAGATTGCGGCATAAATAACCAGACATCCTACTATTACCAAAGATTGTTTTTTTAAAACCAGAAAGTCTTTATACAAAATTCCTCTCAACGAACTCTCCCCTTTACCAGAAATAGCATGATTTCTTCCAGACTAGCTGGATCAGTTACCATACTGGAAGGAATACGGTCCCGAAGGACTAACGCTTCCACGCCAAATTGATTTCTTCTGATCCCCTTAACTAAGGTGCGATCCAAACTTTTCAACTCGTCCTCTGAGCACTTTAAGACACAATACTTTTCTAATAGAACATCCTTTTGTTCACACAACAAAATTTTTCCACGATGAATCAGCGTGATATAATCGCAAACCTTTTCCAAGTCACTAATAATATGAGAAGAGAGAAATATAGAATTTCTTTCATCTTGGATAAACTCAAAAAATACATCTAAAATTTCATCACGTATCACCGGATCGAGCCCGCTTGTAGCCTCGTCCATAATCAAAAGCCGTGCGTTGTGGGACAAGGCTACCGCAATGGAAAGCTTTGTCTTCATCCCTCTGGAGTATTCTTTAATTTTCTTTTCCGGCGGTAACGAAAATTGAT
>CAUABB010000021.1 GCA_958427155.1 uncultured Oscillospiraceae bacterium
TGGCGGAATAATCGTGGAAGACAATAACGTCCACAAGCTCGGCAGTTCCGGAAGGCTCCGTCTCAAAAATAAAGGTATTCCCCACGCCGATGTCATGATCCGGATCCTTTTGCTTGACATATTTGCAGAAATGGCGGATAATCGCCCAAATCTTCTCCTGTTTCTCCCGTAGCTCCTTCATATCTGGACGAGGGCTGAAGGTTTCAAGATACTCGGGCTCATCATCGTACCAGGTGACAAAGTCATCATTATAGCCCGGTTCATTTGAAATATCCCAGAACAGAAGTCCGGGCTCGTCCCCGATTGCCGCGTACAGGTCGTCAAAATACCGCTCTCCAATTTTCCAGCTGGAAGGATCGTCTACCGTTTTGGGAAGAGGAAGCAGACCGCTTTCCTGTGCTGGCGGATAATCCTTATCTTCCGGAAGAAAACAAAAGCCCCCGAATCTTCCCGAAAAAATAATCGGACTGGTAGAAATCCCGTGCTTCCAAGCAGTTTGAACAAAATCTTTTAAATTTTTAAGGAACAGTTCACGGTTGCGCGCGTAATCAACATAACGCAGAAAAATACGGGCACTGTTGAGATGCAGCTTTTCGGCGTATCCCATCTCACGATCAACCGTATCATGATCATAGGCCTCTGTCATACGATCTTTTCCGGCTATACTGCTTTGAATGTAATTGAATCCTCTGATTTTTGCATAATCGACAACCTTTTTCATAATACACCGCCTTTCATTAATTGGTTTTATGTTAAAACAACAAGACGCACAATTCAATACAAACCGGAAAATTTTCCATAAAAAAAGAATTTTGTCATGCTGTTTCTAAAAGATCTTTCTTGCCTTTTTAAGGGAAATAAAATATTATTAAAAATGTATGTTTTAAAACCGCTGGAATTATGCAGTCATTTTTATATTCTTTATATGAATTTCACTTTAAAATCGTGGGAGTTTTGAATATGCGCTCTTTAAATTTACGAGAAAGAAGAAAAATCTTCCGGCAAGCTGATCCGGTGGACAGAAACGTCGTTTTCTTTGCTGCGGAAGGCGCTTTTTTTGCTTTAATTACCTCTCTGGGGACCAATACCAACAACCTGTTTCTTTCCCGTTTGGGCGCGAGCGACTACCAGCTCAGCCTGCTGTCCATGCTCGCGCAGATCGTAAGCATGGCAGCTCTAATCCCGCTGGCAATCTTCACCGACCGGCTTCGGGACAAACGGCGGATGGTCACCCTCCTGCTTGTCTTCATTGGCGGCTGTTATCTCTGCGCCGCCGTCGTTCCCCTTTTCGGAAGCGCCGCCCTCTACCCAATGATCGTTTTCGTTGGGCTGGCCGTGGGTGGCGTTGAGATCTGCACCTCTTCCTGGCAGGCGTTTTTCGCTGACGCAACGCCTCCTGAAGCTCGCAACCGTACCTTCGCCGCCCGAAACCAGGCAACATTTACCATGAATATCTGTATTCCCTTGATTGCCGGTTTCATCCTGACTGCCGAAGGTAATCAACAAGCGCAGATTATCACCCACCAGATTTATTACTGCGTCATCGCCGCGGCCGCCGTCTGCAACATCTGGATGCTCCGCAAAATTCAAGGCGGCGCGGTCGTCACTCCGGCCGGAAAAAACTTTCGGGATTTTCTGGAGGCTCTTCGGTCCTTAATCCACAATAAACGTTTTTTGTTTTTTGCGGCTGTCGCCTTTCTGTTCTATACCACCTGGCGGCTGGATGGAACAATCTTTTACCTGGGACAGGTAAAATACGTAGGCCTTTCCGATTTCTGGTACACATTCTCAAACGTCTGCTGCGGAATTGCGCAGTTTTTATCCATCCGCTTCTGGGCCAGACGGAATGAGCAGCTCGGCGTGCGCTGCGTAATCATTTTCGGCGCGATCGGATTGGTGCTCTCCCCGCTTTGCATCATCATCCCGCTTCAGTTCGAGGGAGTAGAACGTCTGGTAATCCATCTTGTCCTCCGCTGTATGTCCGACTTAACCTTTGCGACCGTCACGCTGAACGTCCTGCAAAACCTTCTTCAAGTTGTGGAGGAAAAAAACCGGGCGCTTTCCATCGCCGCCTATTCCACGCTGATCTGCCTGACCTCCGCCGTATCCCCCATGATCGGGGTTTCCATCTACTCCGGTCTCGGTTCCGATCAGACAGCTATAATTCAAACCTTCCTGATCCTGCTGGGAGTCCGCCTGGTTTCCGTGGGCGCGCTATTTTTTCGGTGGTGGATTCTTCGGAAGGAGCCGAAATAAACTTCTTTTTCAGCTTATTGCCACAAAATTTCTTTCAAAGTTTAATGCAATATGTATCATTTACATTCCGCTCATTCCATGCTATGATTTTTTCATCGGTTCTTCTTTTGAAAAGGAGGCGTTGAGGTGAACCGTTTTTCTTCCTATATCGGAAACAAGCAATTTTATAAAATGGTTTTTAGCATTACTATTCCTATTCTGCTGCAAAACTTTATCACCAATTTTGTCAACATGGTCGACAATATCATGGTGGGAAGCGTCGGAACCGAACAAATGTCCGGCGTCTCAATTGTCAACCAGTTAATATTTATTTTTAACATCACCATTTTCGGTGCCGTCAGCGGCGCGGGAATCTTCACGGCACAGTACTATGGCAAGAAAGACATCGAAGGGGTGAGGAATACCGTTCGATTCAAGCTTGTTGTTTGTGTAGCGATTACCGCAATTGCCACGGGGATTCTGCTTCTGTTCGGGGAACCATTGATCAATCTGTTTCTCCATGATGGAAGTTATGATGTTGATCTTGGCAAAACACTCGTCTTTGGAAAAGATTATCTCCTGATTATCATCATCGGACTTCTCCCCAGCGCTATTACAAATGTTTACGCCAGTACACTTCGCGAAACCGGTGAAACATTAATTCCCATGATTTTCAGCTTTATCGCAGTTGTAATCAACTGTTTGTTTAACTATTTACTGATCTTTGGTGTTCTCGGATTTCCAGAGCTCGGCGTTGTGGGTGCTGCAATCGCCACCGTAATGGCACGTTTCTTTGAATGTATTGCCACCGTCTGGTATGCAATGGCAAAACGGCATAAATATCCCTTCTTTATAAAGCTTTACCGCCATTTTTCCATTCCACGTCAATTATTTTTCCGTATCTTTAAAAAGGGAATGCCGCTGCTGGTCAATGAATTTCTCTGGTCGATTGGAATGTCTCTTCTGAATATGAGTTACAGCCTTCACGGTCTGGCGGTTGTAGCCGGCATCAGTATTTCCTCTACGGTAACAAACCTGTTTAATATGGTTTTCATGGCGTTTGGTACGAGTATTGGAATTGTTGTAGGACAGCTTTTAGGAGCGAATGAATTTAAAGAAGCGGTTGACACTGACCGGAAAATGATCACCCTGGCCGTTTTTATCAGCATAGTCGTAGGTGGAATTGTCTTTGGCATCGGAAATCTGTTTCCCATGCTCTACAATACAACGGCGGAATCTAAAGAGTTGGCTGTCTACTTTATACGAGTCTGCGCCTGCTTCATGCCGATCGTTTCCTTTATGCACGCGACTTATTTTACCTTGAGAAGCGGTGGAAAGGTCTGGATCACTTTTTTGTTTGACAGTGTATTTATCTTTTTTATCAACGTTCCGGTTGCCTTTTTCCTGTTCTCCGCTTTTCACCTGTCTATCTGGTTGATTTTTCCTATCATTCAGGCGATGGATTTGCTTAAATGTATTTTAGGCTTCATCCTGATTAAACGCAAAGTCTGGGTACACAATATCGTTGACCATGATGAGTAGAGTTGCGGAAAAAAGAATTTTTTACTATAATAAAAGCACTTTAAGATAGAAAGGCGGAGAAAAAATGATTCTTGTCAACACGGACTATATTACAGGAAAAGAACTTCAAACTCTCGGAATGGTCAGAGGCTCTACCATTCAGTCAAAAAATATTGGACGTGATATTACTCAGAGCTTCAAAACCATTGTGGGTGGAGAACTGAAAGCGTATACCCAAATGATGAACGAGGCAAGAGATCTCGCCACGGAACGGATGGTTAAAGAGGCGGAAAGCGTAGGGGCGGATGCTATTGTAAACATCCGTTATGCTACTTCAGCGGTTATGCAAGGAGCGGCAGAAGTTATGGCTTACGGGACAGCGGTAAAATTCCTTTAAAAAAGGAAGCGGGGAGAGCTTAACTTAAGCTCTCCCCGCTTTTTGCGGTCTAAAGCACCCCTCTTTACATTTTCCGCTGAATACAGTCTTCTGCAATCGCCATCGTCGCGGTACCGATCAGAGTCGTGTCAATTTCACTCAGGTTCTTTTCCGCTTCCGGACTCCCGGGAATCACCGGACGCAAAGGGGGATCCTCCACCAGTACAGCGTGAACCGGTGTCCCGTCAAAATAAGAAAGCCCACTTTTCAGCTTTTTCCGAATCTCCTCAAAAATTCTGGGCTTCATAACCGGGTTGCGCGCAATGCTCCCTTCCAGATAAATTATATTTCTTCCTCCCGGATCAAGAGGTCCCATCGAAACCACGGTGGAAACAATGGTATTGGCCAGAGTCTGATAGTCCCGAACAGCGATCCAAGCCGCAATCTCCTGAAGTTCCCCGAACCCCTGCTCCCCAGCTTCTTCTTTTAACCGCTCTAAACGTTCAGTCGAAAAAGAAGGATCCAACACGCTTTGATAAAGCTCAAAAACGGTTCTCGTATCCCGGCTGTGAAGGAAGAAACGGGAAAGGTCTTTTCCGGCAAGCGCAGAGCCTTCCGCTTCCGCTCGAACCGCAACGGCCCGGCGCATCAGACTGAATACCCCTTTCCCCGCGATCGCGTAATTCAACTGCCGGTTTTCGGTCTCCTCCGGCGGAAACAGCGCGTCATTCTCCGGAAGGTTGCAGACATAAGCGATCGGCAGATAATGCCGCTCGTCCCCGTTAGCCATTCCGGTACCGCAGATACACAAAACCGTCTTATCCGCCTGTCCCGCGTCGGAAAGTGAAACGGCGCCGTGATGGGCTACAATTCCGTCCGACTGATAAAACAGCGTATAGTCCGGGAAGCCCCGCGTTTCCATATAACCTTTAAAATTCACGGAAAACCGTAGCGCATCGCAGAGTTCTTCCTGGCTGCGCGCCACCATATGGTCAAAAGTTGGAAGCTTGGTAGGATGATAAGGGCAATCGTCAACAATTAACATGGGAAGAGAAACACCAATACACAGCCGTTTCTCCTGTTTTAAATATGTGTAAATCTTTTGATCTTTTATTAGAAGGCGATCTAAATAATCATAAAAATCTGTATTCTTTTCAGGGTTCTCTTCAGCACGGACATACTCGGCAGTCATCTGGCCATCCTTCATAGAGGCAAGCATTACCTTTGTATTTGTCCCGCCAAAAGAAAGAGCGAGCACCGTACCATGGCTGCAAAACTCTTCCGGTTTCTGTTTGGCAAGCAGAAAATGCTGTTCCATCCCAGATTCACTCGAGGGCATTTCCCCCTTGCGGAATAGTTCTAAAAAATATTCCAGTTCTTTTTCTGTGTCAGGTAAAAGATCATTTTTTAATTGCTTCATCGATTCCATCGGGATTCATCCTCCACTCATTAAATTGTTGCTAACATGAATAAAACTAGTTTTTTATTTTCTCCCAAAGTGTCATAATCAAACGGTGAGGCAGAAGCTTTGTCCCCACATATTGGAGCTGATTGTGGAAGCCATAAACCGAAAGTTCTTTTCCTTTTTTACTGTCATTTAACGCTTTGCGCACCACATCTTCCACACGGGACATCATCGGAAATTTAGTCACCTCACCGGGGTTGGATGTCTTCTTGGCTACACCGAAAAACTCTGTTTTGGTCCAGCCGGGACAAACAGCTGTAACGGTGATTCCATGCTGTTTCAACTCTCGGTGCAGGGCACGCGAAAAATGCAGTACATACGCTTTAGAGGCCGCATAAATATTCATACCAGAAAGCGGCTGAAACGCAGCTACAGAGGACAGCTGGATTATTCTTCCCCCTTTCATCATATAGGGAAGACAAACAAGGGTGAGAGCCGTCAACGCAGTTATGTTAAGAGAAATCATCCCCATCACTTCGGCTTCCGATTGTTCTGCCGTTTTTCCAAATTTGCAAAACCCAGCCGCATTTACAAGCAGATCAATCCGCGGACATTTTTCGTTCAGCGCCTTTTGGATAACTTTCATGCTCTCTCTTTCTTCCAGATCCAAAGCAAAAATACGTACTGGAACCGGAAGGTTCCGTGCTAATTCTTTCAGCCGTTCCTCTCGTCTGGCAACAATCCAGAGTTCATCATAATTTTCTGTCGCCGCTTGAACGGCAAACTGCCTTCCCATCCCGGAGGACGCGCCGGTAATGACTGCAATTCTCATCTTTTTCTTTCCTCTAAAGCAACTCCGGATTGTAGTGGGCGCGTTCTCCGCCAATAAATTTAGGTCGGGTACGAGCACAGACAAGGTTTGCCTCCCCTATTTTTCGGATTGAAAGCCTCACTGGAACCGCAACTGGACGTAAATGCATTCCAATTAAAGTATCTCCAATATCCATTCCCGCGGCGGCTTGAATATATTCCACCGCAACCGGATGTTCAAAAGTTTTATACGCCGCGGTGGCAAACGAACCACCGGCCTTTGGCTGTGGAAGAACATTACAGATTGGAAAACGGTAAAACTCCGCCGCCTCCCACTCCAAAATTAGCGCCCGGTTTAAATGCTCACAACATTGAGCCGCGAGGTAAATATTTTTTTCTTTCAACACCGGGTAAATCCCTTCCAAAATTGCCCACGCTGTTTCCTCACTGGAATGGGTGCCAATTTTTTCTCCCTTTACTTCACTGGAAGAACAGCCAATCACTAAAATTTCTCTCTCATGGAGTGCGGCAACATCTACCAATTCCTTAACGGCTCTTTTTGCCTGTTCTTTAATATTTTCAAGCATGTTATTCACCTTCTTCTCTTATGATACCACAACCCTAATAAAATGCAATAAAAGCCACCCAAAATGGGTGGCTTTTAATTGCAAAAGGTGACAGTCAAAGATACTCTCTAAGCCGCTTTATATTGTTCTGTTCAAAAGAGATGACCTCACCCGCAAGTTTTTTGACAGTATCAGAGGTGTCCGGATAACAACTCAGCGCCTTTTTCGCCTCGGAAACCCCCATAGCGCTTCCCTTAATCATCATTCGAGCAACTTCCTGCGGCGTATGAGCGGCTGCTGCATTTATCCGGGTCATGCCGCTCGCCATCAGTTTTGTGAAAAAATTTTCCTCCGCCGGACTTTCCCGATTTTCATAAATCTGTCTTTTAGCTTTGGTGTTCAAAGAAGCGTAACCCTCCATTTGAGTAATCAAATCGCCTCTCAATTTTGTATTTCCAACCGACTTAAGAAGAACATTGATGTTTTCTTCTCCCATTTTAGTATCCTGATAAATTTTGTTCAAAAGTTCTATATCACGTTTCATCGTTATCACCTCAAAAGTAGTATCTGCATTTTTGGCCAGAATATGTTATAAGAGCGCTTGTACCGAGCTAAAAAAGGAAGTATAATAGAGATGATTTTTTAAATTAACAAGCTCCATATACGGGAGAATTGCAGAGATGGAAAAAATATTGCTGGATACAGATATCGGCGGTGACATTGATGACGCAATCTGCCTTGCCTATTTATTAACAGAACCGCGGTGTGATCTGCTTGGTGTCACCACGGTTTGCGGGGAATCCGAAAAAAGAGCGGCTGTCGCAGACGCTATCTGCACCGCTTCAGGAAAAACTGTTCCGATTATGGCGGGGCTGGATAAGCCTTTGCAACCAATTCCATTTTATCCTGTTCCAGAAGGGGCTCATGCGTTGGATCGCTGGCCACACCGCACCTATAAAATGGGAAACGCTGCTGCTTTTCTCTACCAAAAAATAAAAGAAAATCCAAATGAAGTTATATTAATTGGAATCGGCAGTATGACAAATATAGCGACATTATTTCTTTCCTTTCCAGACGCTTCCAACCTTTTAAAAGGGCTTTATGTAATGAACGGCTATTTTAGCAGTCGACCATTGCCGGAACCCTGTTATAACTGGAATTCGTGGGCCGATCCGCTGGCATCTAAAATTGTATTTTCTTCAGCTGTCGCCACACACAGAGTTATTCCTCTTGAAGTAACCGAAACGCTTACCGCTGACGCGAATTTAGTTAAAACTCTTTTAACGGTGAAAGATGAGCGGATGAAAGCTGTCCTTGATTTTGGAACTTCCTGGCTGAAAAACAGCGGAAAATTGACGTTTCACGATCCTTTGGCAGCGGTTTCAGTTTTTTATCCGAACATTTGTAGCTTTCAAAAAGGGACGGTTCAGGTAGAAACCACACAAGAAAACAATATGGGAGGAACCTTGTTCACCCCGAATCCAAACGGCAATTTAGAAATTGCGAGAACCGTTGACCGCGAACAATTTTATCATATTTTATCAACCGCTCTGCACAATGGAATTCAGTAACCCTTGAGGAAATAAATGCCCCATGACTTGATAGGGGCTGTCCCCCAAACTATTTAACCCAACAGTATTTAATTTTAAAATGTTCAAAACAAATAATTCAACTTGAAATGGGGTTTATACTTTTGAAGGCAGAATCTTTTTTTCAAAAAACACTCGGTATCTTTTTAATCGCCGTTTTGTGCACCTTGCTTTGGGGAAGCGCCTTTCCTGGTGTAAAAATAGGATACGAGCTTTTTCAAATCGCAACGGATGATCTTTCTTCTAAGATTCTTTTCGCGGGATGTCGGTTTGGTCTTGCGGGTGTTTTCACCTTGATTTACGCGGTAATCTCCAATCGTAGGTTTGTTTATCCCACGCGGCGGAATATCGGCGGCATCACCCTGGTGGGACTGGTTCAGACCACCCTGCAATATATTTTTTTCTACATCGGGTTAAGTTATACGACCGGGGTAAAGGGATCTATTTTAAACGCCACTTCAACCTTTATGATTGTCATCCTGGCGCATTTCATCTACAAAAACGACCGAATTACCGTTAAAAAAGCGGTAGGCTGTCTGCTGGGTTTCGCGGGTGTTATCCTTGTCAATCTGGGAAGTGGCGGTTTTGAAGGATTCTCCCTGATGGGGGAAGGTTCTATTTTAATGTCTGCGCTTACTTTTGCGTTCGGGTCCATTATCAGCAAAAATGTTGCGTCAAAGGGCGAACCCGCCACCATTACCGCCTATCAATTAATGATCGGCGGAGGCGTTTTGATTCTAATCGGGCTTGTTTTCGGCGGGCGGCTTACCGTTCCGGGAATCGAAGCGTTTCTCCTCTTTCTTTATCTCGCTCTCCTTTCATCGGTCGCTTTCGCTCTGTGGGCAACCCTTTTAAAGTACAATCCTGTCGGCAAAATCAGCGTTTACAACTTTTTAACCCCCGTTTTCGGAAGTCTCCTATCTGTTATATTCCTCCCCGATCAGGGGTTTAACATCAACATCATCTTCGCTTTGATTCTGGCCTGCGCGGGAATTATTCTGGTAAATCTAAACCGTTCCCCCAAGGTTCACTCTTCTTAAACCCTTATTGTAAAATACGCCGGATTTTCATCCGGCGATAAAAAGAGGTGCGTTATGAGTCTTACCAACTTAACAATCAATGATGACAAATTTTACATCAACGGAAAACCAACCTACAGCGAATTTCCAGATTCTCCTTGCAGCGGACTGCTGTTAAACGCCCGCCTTATACAAGGTGTTTTTGACGATCAGGCGGATCCTTCCCGTTTCAGCCGTTTTGGCCGTTCCTTTGATCCCGAACGGAATACCGATGAGCTGATCGCTGCTCTTCCACAGTGGTACGAGGCTGGAATGCGCGGATTCACTGTTGGATTTCAAGGGGGTGGTCCCTGCTTTACAATTGATTCCCGCACGATTGAAAACAATCCTTTTTCCGAGGACGGACTAAAGATTGATCCCGCTTATTTAAGCCGGATGGAACGACTTTTAAAGGCCGCTGACTCCATTGGAATGGTGGCAATTGTAAGTTATTTTTACATGGCTCAATGCCGTTTTTTCAAAGATGACGAGGCGGTCAAAAACGCTGTTTCGTCCGCTTCTAGATGGTTAAAACAAACCGGTCTGAAAAATATCATTATTGAAGTGGAAAATGAATATGACATTGAAGGATTTCCGCGTCCAACTATTTTGACCAAGCCGGAGGGTATCATAGAGTTAATGCAGCTCGCGCGCGAAGAATCCGGAGGGCTCCCCTGTGGTTGCAGCGGTACTGGTGGTCACTTCAATTTTGACATTGCAAAGGCTTCGGATGTTATTTTAATTCACGGAAACGGCCTCTCTTCACAGGAATATTACCAGCTGATTCAAAAAGCGAAAGCGGTTCAGCCCGCCCGTCCCATTGTCTGCAATGAAGATTCGCCCGCGATCAGCCGGATTGACTTAGCTGTGCGGGAAGGGACTTCCTGGGGATATTACAACGGAATGACCAAACAGGAACCGCCGGCTGACTGGACGATCACTGCCGGAGCGGATGCCTTCTTCGCCGAGCGGATGTCTATTGCCTGCGGCAAAGAACCCATTTCCACTCCCCGCCCCCAAAAGCTTTGCCTGCAGGGACTTGAGCCCAGCGAAAGGCTGGACGGAAAGGCCTGGATTTCTCTTTCCTCCCTTTATCCCGAATTAATCGAACGGGTTGATTTCTTCCGCAACGGTAAATTAATTGACAGGACCTATGAAGAGCCTTTTTTGGTGAATTACCAGTATACCTGGCTCCATTCTCCCGTGTTAAATGTAAAGCCGGGCGAAATTTTTTCCGCTTCCGTTTATTTTAGAGATGGAACCTCCCAAATCATCGAAAAGACAGTGGAGTAAAAAACCGGCGGATCCAACCTAGTTGGATCCGCCGGTTTTTTCGGTGCATTCCAAAACACATCAGGATATTTCCTCTTTCAGGGAAAAGTCTATCTGTCCGCTATTGACATCAGACGACGTACAGATTACCGTAATACAATCACCAACTCGGTAACGACGGCCAGTTCCCTGATCTTTTAATTCAAAATATCCATCAAACTCATAAGGACCTCCGGGAAGATCTTCGATTCGGACCAACCCTTCAATTGTATTGGGAAGTTCTACAAAGAAACCGTTTGATATAACTCCGCTGATCAATCCTTCAAATGTTTCGCCTATATGATTTTTCATATATTCCGCTTTATAACAGTCCTCACAGGAACGTTCGATCCGGACTGACTGAAGTTCCTTAAGGGTAGACTGATAAGCCGCCGCATGAACAAGCCTGTGAAAGTGTTTCGTAACACCTGCTGAATTTTTTTGGACGAGAAATTCACTCATAATCCTATGGATCATCAGGTCGGGATAACGGCGAATCGGAGAAGTAAAATGAGCATAATTTTCAAGAGCAAGACCATAGTGTCCCAGCGGGCTCTCGCTGTATTTGGCTTTCGCCATAGCACGAAGCACCTGATTGTTCACAATGCTATAAACCGGGGTCTCCTTTGCCTTTTCCAGAATTTCTGCCATCCGCTTTGGACGAATTCCATGCTGGACACCGCTGACTGAAATGCCCAAAAGATGAAGGACTTCCGCTAATCCTTCCAATTTTTCATCCGGAGGATTTTCATGGACTCGGTAAACAAAGGGAATGTTCTCCTGCCTCGCGAAAGTGGCCGCAGCCTGGTTAGCAGCCAACATAAACTCTTCAATCATCCGCTCAGAAAAGCCTCGCGTCCTTGGCCTTACATCAACAGCCACATCATTTTTATCTACAACAATTTTACTTTCTACGGTTTCAATTTCCGGAGCCCCTCTTTTCCTACGGTTTAAAAGCAACTTTTCTGCGAGCTCTTTCATTAGAGAAATCTCCGGTAAAACCTCTTTGTATTTAACCGCAATCTCCTCAGAAGCTGATCCAGCTATCAAGTTATTTACTTCTGCATAAACGCCCTTTACCCGGGAGCGAATTACAGATTTGCGAAACTCAAATTTTTTCATCTCAGCATTGGAATTAAAGGTCATAAAGGCTGAAAAAGCCAAGCGATCTTCCTCTGGATTCAGCGAGCAGATTCCGTTTGAAAGCTCTTTAGGGAGCATCGGAATCACTCTGTTTGCATAGTAAATACTAGTTCCCCGCGCGAAAGCTTCCCTGTCCAATGCAGAGCCGGAACGGACATAATGTGAAACATCTGCAATATGAACGCCGAGCAGATAATCTTCATTTCCTTCCTTTACAAGAGAGACTGCGTCATCCAGGTCCTTGGAATCCGCTCCGTCAATTGTGAAAATAGGCTTCTCGCGCAAGTCGAGTCTCCCCTGAAAATCGCGCTCTGAAATTCCTCGTTTCTCAAGAAACTTTGCCTCATCCGAAACAGAAAAAGGGAAAGACGGCGTAATCCCTTCCAACTCCAATACGGCTGCCGCACAAGCCGCCGCGCTGTCAGCGCTTCCAAAAGACGCAAGCACCTGTGCTTTATGCTCACTGTGACGATTCCCCCGCTTAACAACTTTCGCTAAAACTTTCTGTCCGACCGTCACGCTGCTGCTTCTCGTGAGTTCAATCGGAGATTTAGTAAAACTATCAGGTCTTACCCAAAATCTTCCGTCTTCGTAAATTACCACTCCTGTGAACTCTCCGGGACCATATGAGACAATAAAACGCACCTCGCCTTCTGGAGAATCACCCCGAGGCGCCCGCAAAGGCTTTATAAAAACAAGATCGTCCGGCAAGGCCCCTTTCAAAAATTTCCCGGGAACAAAAACTTCCCGCTGATCGGAAATCCGCTCAGCGAATCCAAACGTTTTCTGAATACGGGTAATCCGCGCCGCGTAAAGTCCTAAAGCGCTAGGAGACTTATACCGTTCTCCCTGACGGATAACTTCTGCGTTTTTTACCATCTGTTCTAGTGCAGCAGAAAACCGTTTGGAATCCACCTGTTTGTTTTTTATTTTTGCCGCAAGTTCTTTTGCCCTAAGGCCATTTTTCCCATATCTGGAAAGAACCTGCAAAATACGCTTTTGAATGGTATAATTCATGAGATCTTCCTCTTTTACTTTACTGTATCTACGGCCGATTCTTTTATGATTCCCTGATATCCAAAAAAGTCCCTGCGTAAACACACAGGGACTTTTTACCAGTTCTTATTTGAAGAAAACCGATACAAAATTAACCGCCAACGTCAACACAAAAAAAGCGACTGCTGAAATTTTTGTCAGCTTAATCAAAATTGCTTCACTGGTTTTTCCACGGCCTCTCATATCATATTCCATACCGCCTGAAATAGAACTTGATAA
>CAUABB010000022.1 GCA_958427155.1 uncultured Oscillospiraceae bacterium
TTTAATATTTTCAATAATATTATACATCAAACTACCTATTAAATATATCACAAATTTCACAATTTTTAAATGTGCTTCCATCAATCTTTGTGCAGATTATGATTTCCATCCTTGACGGAATATGCTATGATAATTAGTATTGAAAGTATTTAAATATAGGAGGAATTTCTAATGCGTGCGGTTGTTACGGTAATCGGTAAGGATACCGTTGGTATTCTTGCAAAAGTCAGCAGTATTTGTGCCGAGTATCATGCAAATATTATAGAAGTAACCCAATCTGTTCTTCAGGAGCTTTTCTGCATGATTATGCTCGTGGATATTTCAACTTTAAACGTCGAATATGCTAAACTTTCCTCTGCACTTGACGAGCTTGGAAAACAGATGGATATCTCCGTCCATGCCATGCACGAGGACCTCTTTAATTCCATGCATCGGATTTAAATAAAGGAGAAAGACACTAAATGCTGAACACATATGATATTTTAGAGACAATTCGGATGATTCAGGATCAATGCCTTGATATCCGTACCATTACGATGGGAATATCTCTTTTGGACTGCATTGATCCGGACATTGACCGTTCCTGTGAAAAAGTATATGACAAGGTAACAAGGCTTGCCCAAAATCTTGTTAAAGTTGGAAACGATATCGAAACCGAATACGGAATTCCGATTATTAACAAAAGAATTTCTGTTACCCCTATTGCAATTCTGGCGGCAGCCGCAAAAGGCGATCCTGTAAAATTTGCCAGAACTCTGCAGCGTTGCGCGGAAACTTGTAATGTCAATTTTATTGGTGGATATTCCGCTCTGGTTCAAAAAGGCTACAGCGCCGGTGACGAGGCACTAATCCGTTCAATTCCAGAGGCTCTCTCGGTGACAGAAAACGTATGTTCTTCAGTCAATATTGGCTCAACTAAAACAGGAATTAATCTGGATGCCGTGGGGCTGATGGGGAAAATTGTAAAAGAAACAGCAGAGCGGACAGCCGACCGTGACTGTATCGGCGCTGCAAAACTTGTCGTATTCTGTAACGCTCCGGAGGATAATCCGTTTATGGCGGGAGCTTTTCATGGGGTTGGCGAACCTGACTGTATGATTAACGTAGGTGTTTCAGGGCCTGGGGTCGTGAGGGCGGCACTGGCTAAATATCCTGACGCTGATATTACCAAAATCGCTGACATCATTAAAAAAACCGCCTTCAAAATTACGCGAATGGGACAGTTGGTGGGAACTGTTGCTTCAGAGCGACTCCAGGTTCCGTTTGGAATCGTAGATCTTTCTCTCGCACCTACCCCTGCGGTTGGGGATTCTGTCGCCCATATTCTTGAAGAAATCGGGCTGGAAAAATGCGGGACGCACGGCACTACCGCTACCCTTGCTCTGCTTAACGATGCGGTTAAAAAAGGCGGGGTTATGGCTTCCAGTAAAGTTGGCGGGCTTTCCGGCGCCTTTATTCCAGTTACCGAGGATGCAGGAATGATTGAAGCTGCCAGATGTGGCGCACTTTCAATTGAGAAACTTGAAGCAATGACAGCCGTCTGTTCTGTTGGGCTGGATATGATTGTAGTTCCAGGAGATACTCCGGCTGATACTATTTCTGCTATTATTGCCGATGAAGCTGCAATTGGAATGGTTAATCACAAGACAACAGCTGTTCGACTGATACCGGCTATTGGAAAAACTGAAGGAGAAGAGTTACAATTCGGTGGTTTACTTGGATCGGGTCCTGTAATGAAAGTCAACCGAAATTCCTCTTCAAAATTTATTGCCAGAGGTGGGCAAATTCCTGCCCCTCTTCAAAGCCTCAAAAATTAATTTCAGAAAATCAGGTGGTTGTTCATGGATGAAATCATTAGAGAAATTATTAAGATTGATCAGGAAGCCAGCCGCAAACTTGAAGACGCTCAACGAGTGAAAGATGAAGTCCTAAAAAAACAGATGATTGAAGAAAATCAGGAACTTCGTCATAAAATGCGAGAGCGGGCTCAAATGCATCTTGATAAGGTAAAAGAAACTGAACAAAAACACGCAGATGAACGGATTGCGGAAATTAACAGTAAAAAAAATAATGAACTTGAAATACTAAAAAAAACCTATGAAGAACATCATCAGGGGTGGGAGGAAGATCTCTTTAACCGCGTTCTAGGCAGGTGATTTAAAATGTTTTTCACTTCAATGTCAAGTAATACCATTTCCGCAAAAGCTAAAAGCATGTATGGAAAGCGTCTGACAGATACAAATTACAAAGATATGCTTCGCAAAAACAGCGTGACCGAAATCGCGACCTATTTAAAAGAGAATACTTCTTATAAGACAGCACTTGAACAAGTAAATACACTTAACATCCATCGTGGACAGCTTGAAAATCTCCTGATGCGGGAATTGTTCAATAAGTACACCAAACTTTGCCGTTATAATTTTACTGGTGATAATGATTTTTATAATTATCTAGTACTTCAATATGAGATCGAACAGATTTTAAAATGTATTCTTTCTTTAAATGCCGGTACAATGTCTGACTTTATTCTAGATCTTCCCGGTTTTTTTATCAGTCACGCTTCTTTCGATTTACTGGCGCTTGCAAAAGTTCGACAATTTAATGATTTGTTAGAAGTTTTAAAGCACACCCCCTATCATGACATCTTAACTGTGTTTGCTTCAAAAGAAGGTACGCCAGTTGACTATGCCTCCTGTGAAAAAGCTTTAATGACTTACCATTATGACCATCTATTAGAAGTTATCCACAAAAAATTTCACGGTCAAACCCGTAAAGATCTTGAAAAGGTTATTAAGGTAAATGTTACTCTTTCAAATCTGATGACAATTTATAAAACGTTTTTTTCAGGCTTCAAAAGAAAAAATTGGTGAGTCGATTTTGCCATTTGGTTTTAAGCTTAACCAGAATACGCTTCAAAAATTAATCGATGCCCAAAACGTTGATGAATTTTTTGATGTGTTTGACCAGTGCTATTATGGAAAAAATCAAGTTAAAAATGACAGTCTGGAATTCGAACATTATCTCAATCAGATTATTTATCAGTACAACAAAAAGCTAATGCGTTTTTCCACTAGTCCTCCGGCTGTCCTTTACGCCTATATCATCTTAAATAGCACCGAGGTTAAAAATATTATTAAAATTGTAGAAGGAATCCGTTATCAGGTTCCGGTTTCTCAGATTCAGGAGCTTCTGATTCTTTAATCAGAAATGTATTTGCTGCTTTTAAAATACGCTAAGGTGGTGCTCACACGAAATGTCGATTGAAAAAATGTCCTTAGTCAATATTGTGGGTGGTATTGACGATATGGACCGCGCCATGACGGTATGCTGTGAGTCAGGCTGTTTTCACCCTGAAAACGCCTCTCAATATATCAGCGATCTGAACGGCGGCACCATATTGCAGGAGACGAATCCTTTCAATCCTCTGATTAAGCGGATTGTAGATCTTTCTTATAAGATGAACTTTCAACTTTCTTATCAGGATAAAAAAGGATTAAAATTAGGGCTGTCAGAATTTGAAGATGCTGTCTCCAAAATAGAAGACCAGTTTGATAAATTGAGATCAAAAAAAGAGGAACTTGCCCAGCAGGTCAGTGTTAACGAGCAGGTGTTGATTCAGCTTAATCATATGAAAGGGCTTGCGGAAAAATTTGATGATCTTTTCGCCTGCAAAGCTGTTGCCATCCGCTTTGGCATCTTGCCAAACGACAGCTTTGAAAAGCTGGATTATTACAGCGACAAACCATTTTTCTTTTTTACATTTGATGTTGATTCTCAATACCACTGGGGCGTCTACTTTGCACCGGCCGTTATGAAGGATGATGTTGACGAAATTTTTCGTTCTCTCTTTTTTCAACGGATCCGTATCCCGGATTATGCGCACCAAACACCGGATATTGCTGTTGTAAACATTACCAATATGTTAAATGACTACCGTTCAGAACTTAAAGAAGTTGAAAAAGAACTCAAAATATTTGCCGCAGATAACAAAATCCTTCTTCGGCAGATGTACTCAGTCCTTAAATTTGACAGTGATACCTTTGAGTTGAGAAAATTTGCAGTAGTAAAAAATAATCAGTTTATTCTGGTTGGTTTCGTTCCAAAACGTTCGGGCGCTGATTTTCAAAAGCTGTTTGAAACGATTCCAAGCTGCGATTGCGTCCTTCGCGCAGATGACGCAGATCCTCGTTTGACTCCTCCTGTCAAGTTAAAAAACAATTGGTTTACTAAGCCGTTTGAAATGTTTGTAACAATGTACGGGCTTCCGGGTTATGGAGATTTCGACCCCACGCCATTGGTTGCTTATACCTACTGTTTTCTTTTTGGGATGATGTTCGGTGACCTTGGTCAAGGACTTTTGCTTTCTATAATTGGAATTTTGCTTTGGAAATTTAAAAAGATGATGCTTGGACGAATTTTAGCTCGTGTAGGTATTTTTAGCGCTGTTTTTGGAACGGTGTATGGATCGGTTTTTGGTTTAGAGCATCTGCTTGATCCCTTCTACACCAATATACTAGGGTTTTCTGGGAAACCGGTAGAGGTATTTAATCCGGAGACCACTAATATGTTGTTGTTTGTTGCGATAGGAATCGGTGCTCTTCTGATTACGGTTGCGATTATCATCAACATCATTTTGGGACTACGCAAAAAGGACTATGAACGGTCTATTTTTGGTCATAACGGGATAGCAGGGCTTGTTTTTTATGTTTCCGTTATTGGTGCGGCTGCGCTGTTGTTGATCTTCAACATCAACGTTTTAAATCCTTTTTTCATCATTTTCTGTATTGTTCTTCCACTGCTTTTTATCTTTCTGCGGGAACCTTTGGCAAAATGGGTATCCAAACAGAAAGATTTAAAACCAGAAGATGGCGTCGGCGGATTTATTGTCACCAACTTTTTCGAGCTGTTCGAAAATGTATTAAGCTATATTACCAACACCGTTTCCTTTCTTCGTGTCGGCGGATTTGTTTTAAGTCATGCTGGAATGATGGCAGTTGTTCTGACGTTAATGGAAATGATTGGCGGAGTTGGAAGCCCGATTATTTTTGTTCTTGGAAATATTTTTGTTATGGCCATGGAAGGCTTAATCGTAGGAATTCAGGTTTTAAGACTGGAGTTTTACGAAATTTTCAGCCGATTCTACGAAGGTGACGGAAAAGAATTCCGTCCCGTCGTTGTATCGTATAAAGTTGAAGACTAATTTTTAATGACGATGATAAGTTTTAGGAGGAAATGATTATGAAAGAAGCAATGCTGTTTTTACTTCCCCTCGCTGTTGTTGTACTTTTGGCTATGCCTTTAATTCCAATTTACCGTGGAATAAAAACAGGTAAAAAAGCAAAACACGCGATTATCTTCAATCTTTGTGCCTTTGCGGGAATCTGTCTTGCCGCTATCGCTCTTCCTCTTACCGGGCTTGCTGCTGATACCACTGCTGTGGCAAGTGACGGTGGTGCAGGTTTGGGATATATCGGCGCTGCACTTTCAACTGGTCTCGCTTCTGTTGGAGCTGGTATTGCAGTAGCGGCAGCTGTTCCAGCAGCAATCGGCCTCTATAGCGAAGATTCAAAATCTTTTGGTAAAGGCTTAATCTTTGTAGCACTCGGTGAAGGAATTGCATTATACGGTATTTTGATTTCTATTTTGATTATTAATAAACTTTAAACCGGGAAATGGTTGTGGTTCTATGCGTTTTTACTTAATCAGCGATAATATCGACACTCAAATTGGAATGAGACTGGCGGGAATTGAAGGTGTTGTCGTCCATGAACCGGATGAAGTTAAAGACGCCCTTTTAAAAGCCTGTAGTCTGAATGATGTAGGTATTATTTTAATGACCGAAAAATTGGTTAAATTGATTCCAGATCTGGTGTATGATATCAAACTTAATCGGAAATCGCCTTTGGTGGTTGAAATTCCAGACAGACATGGTACAGCTCAGATCAGTGAAACAATCAACCGGTATGTTCACGAGGCAGTCGGTATTTCATTGTAAAGCCCTTCTCTCAGAAAGGTGGATATCTATTTGGATCAGGAAAAATTATTAAAGTTTAAGCAGGCCGTTTTCTCTGATATTGACACAAAAATCAGTGAAATTCAGAAAGAAACGGAGAAGCTGAAACAAGACTCTCTTGCGCAAACTGAGGACGAACAGCTTAATGATGCTTATCATTATATTCAAAGTAATGTTGCAAAAATCAAGGCAGAATTCAAACTAAAAATTGCTCAAGCGGAACTTTCTGCCAAGCAAGACGTTCTCCTGCAGCGCGAAATTTATCGAAAATCTATGCTTGAAAATGTTCAGAGACGTCTGGAAGAGTTTACAAAAACAGCTGTATATAAGGATTATCTGATAAAAAAGCTGGAAGATATTTTAACTTCTTACCCCATCGACCAGTCTGTTATTTTATATAAACAAGAAGACAGTTGGTTACCGGAAGAAATCAAAAAACGTTTTAACACAGAGAATTGTACCTTTCAGTCATCCTCTCTTATAAAGATTGGTGGATTTTCAATCCGGAACGAGTTAAATGGCTATGTGATCGATGAAACTCTTGAATCCAAGCTGCAAGAGCAGATTCCTTATTTTAACCAGAATTGCAGAATAGCGGTAGAGTAAGGTTGTCCCGTTATGTTGCATAAGAGGTGAATCAACTTTGGAAAATGTAATATTTTCAATTAATGGGCCTGTTGTCAAAGTGCGAAACACAAAAGATTTTTCTCTTCTTGAAATGGTTTATGTTGGTGAGAAAAGACTGATTGGTGAAGTAATTGGGATCACCGATCTTGAAACAACAATTCAGGTTTATGAAAGCACGTCCGGCCTCAAGCCGGGGGAACCGGTTGAAACAACAGGCGGGCCAATGTCTGTCACCCTGGGCCCGGGAATTATCTCAAATATTTTTGACGGAATTGAACGTCCACTGCGCGATTTAAAAGAAGCAACAGGTGCTTTTATTGGTGAAGGTTGCAGTGTCCCCACATTAGATACAGACAAAAAGTACAATGTTACCATTAAAGTAAAACCCGGCGACCGTTTAAGTGGCGGAGACATTTATGCGGTCTGCCCGGAAACACATGTGGTTGAGCATCGCTGTATGGTACCGCCAAAAATGTCCGGAGAAGTTGTAAAAGTGGTAAACAGCGGCGAATATTCAATTAACGATACCGTTGTAACACTGAAAGACGACATGGGGGTTCTCCATGAGTTGACACTTTGTCAAAGATGGCCAATTAGAGAACCACGCCCTGTTAAAACAAGGCTACCTATTACACGTCCATTAATTACTGGACAACGAGTTATTGATACCATGCTTCCAATTGCAAAAGGTGGAACCGCAGCAGTTCCTGGAGGTTTTGGTACCGGAAAAACGATGACTCAGCATCAGCTGGCTAAATGGTGCGACGCTGACATTATCGTCTATATTGGCTGTGGAGAACGTGGCAATGAAATGACTCAGGTTCTAGACGAATTTTCAGAACTGGTAGACCCTAAAACTGGAGAACTGCTTACAAATCGAACTGTTTTGATTGCCAATACTTCTAATATGCCAGTTGCGGCTCGCGAAGCTTCTATTTACACCGGTATCACCCTTGCAGAATATTACCGGGATATGGGATATCATGTAGCGATTATGGCTGACTCTACCTCTCGTTGGGCAGAGGCGCTTCGTGAAATCTCCGGTCGTCTGGAAGAAATGCCGGCGGAAGAAGGTTTTCCTGCTTATCTTCCTTCTCGTCTTTCCGCTTTTTACGAACGCGCGGGTTATATGAAAAATCTGAATGGATCCGAAGGATCTGTTACAATTATTGGTGCAGTTTCCCCTCAGGGCGGTGATTTTTCAGAGCCGGTTACCCAAAACACCAAACGGTTTGTGCGTACATTCTGGACGCTTGACAAGTCTCTTGCCTACGCGCGTCATTATCCAGCAATTAACTGGATTACCAGTTATAGTGAATACATTGAAGAACTGCGTAATTTTTATGATGATATTGATCCAAATTTTCTGGAATGTCGGCAACGTCTCCAATCGTTATTAAACGAAGAGGCACAGCTGATGGAAATCGTCAAGTTAATTGGTTCTGATGTTTTGCCGGATGACCAAAAACTGGTGATTGAAATTGCGAGAGTCATTCGTGTTGGTTTTCTTCAGCAGAACGCTTTTCATAAGGATGATACCTATGTTCCTTTGGATAAACAGTTAAAAATGATGGAGGTTATTCTTCATCTTTACGATAAAGCGCGTGCGCTAATCCAAAAAAATATGCCAATCTCTACAATTATGGAACTAGGTTTATTCGACAAGGTAGTCAAAATGAAGTATGATATTCCCAACGATCATATGGAGTTGTTTGATGAGTATTTTACTGAGATTGACAACAAATTAGCAGATGCTGAAAGAGAATTTACTCTAGACTAACTGTTTCTGCTAAAAGTAAAGGAGACTACTCTCATGAGCATTCAATATATTGGGCTCAAAGAAATCAACGGCCCTATGGTTGTAATCGATAACGTACCAAACGTCAGTTTCGACGAGATGGTTGAATTAGTGTTAGATTCTGGCGAAACACGGCTAGGGCGCGTAGTTGAGGTAGAAGGAAAAAGGGCTGTTATTCAGGTGTTTGAAGGGACAACCGGTCTTTCTCTCACCAATACTCGTACTCGTTTTACTGGAAAGCCGATGGAAATTGCTCTCTCGACAGAGTTACTTGGCAGGATTTTTAACGGTGCCGGTAAGCCGATTGACGGACTTGGTGAAGTCTATGCAGAAAAATATATGGATATTAATGGGAAACCACTTAATCCAGTAGCACGTATTTACCCCAGAAGCTACATTAGAACCGGGATCTCCGCCATTGACGCATTAATGACTCTGATTCGCGGACAAAAGCTGCCTATTTTTTCGGGATCTGGCATGAGTCATAACAGACTTGCCGTTCAAATTGTTCGTCAGGCTCGAATTGCAGAAGACCAGGGAAAGAAATTTGCTATTGTCTTTGCGGCAATGGGAGTAAAAAATGATGTAGCGGATTATTTTAAAAGAAGTTTTGAGGAGTCTGGAGCTCTTTCTCGAGTTGTTATGTTTTTAAATCTTTCCAACGACCCGATTATTGAACGAATTCTGACACCACGTTGTGCATTAACTGTCGCTGAGTACCTTGCGTTTGAAAAAAATATGCATATTCTTGTAATTATGACTGATATCACTTCTTACGCAGAGGCTCTGCGTGAGCTCAGTTCTTCCAAGGGAGAAATTCCTGGCCGTAAAGGTTATCCAGGTTACCTTTATTCGGATCTTGCTTCTCTCTATGAAAGGGCGGGTATTGTGGAAGGTTCAGATGGTTCCGTTACTCAGATTCCTATCCTTACGATGCCGAACGATGATATTACCCATCCAATTCCGGACTTAACCGGATATATTACTGAAGGGCAGATCGTTCTAGACCGTATTTTGGAACAAACAGGGATTTATCCTCCTATTTCTGTTCTCCCTTCCCTGTCTCGTCTAATGAAAGACGGTATTGGTGAAGGATATACCAGGATAGACCATGCTGCTGTCTCTAACCAGCTTTTTGCAAGCTATGCTAAAGTACAGGATGCACGTGCGCTTGCTTCGGTCATTGGCGAAGATGAACTGTCACCTGTAGATCAAAAATATATGGATTTTGGTAAAAAATTTGAAAAATATTTCCTAACACAGGGCTTTCATGAAAACCGTACAATTGAACAGACTCTTAATTTAGGCTGGGAGCTTCTTTCGATCCTTCCGAAGGAAGAACTTGATCGAGTAGATGCTGATATGCTTGAAAAATATTATGACCCAGAAAAAGCAAAAAGTTTTGTAATTTAAGGGGTGGTTATCAATGCCAGTAATTCCTACTAAGGGAAATCTGCTGAATATTAAAAAATCGCTCAACCTTGCAAAGCTTGGCTACAGTTTGTTAGATAGAAAACGAAATATTTTGATTCGAGAAATGATGTCACTAATCGATGACGCTAAAGCGATCCGTGGTGAAATTGAGGGTACCTACCAGGAAGCTTATCTTGCCTTGCAAAACGCAAATATCACTTTAGGTGTTTGTGAAAACTCAGCAAAGGCAATACCGGTTGAAACCGGCGTGCATGTTACCTATCGCAGTGTTATGGGAGTTGAAATTCCTCACGTTAGCTTACATCCTCAACCGCTGAAAGTTTATTATGGATTTCAAGCTACAAATGCCGCTCTAGATAACGCTTTTGTGTTGTTTCAGCGTGTAAAACAACTTACCGCTACGCTAGCGGAAATTGAAAACAGTGTTTACCGGCTTGCAAGTGCTATTAAAAAAACGCAAAAACGTGCTAACGCTTTAAAAAATATTATTATTCCGCGCTTTGAAGCGGATAGCAAGTTTATTGCAGATGCGCTAGAAGAAAAAGAACGAGAGGACTTTTCTCGTCTTAAAATTATCAAAAAGAATCGATAGTTTTTATCAAAAAACAATACAGTTAAAAATATAAATGCTAAGGGCAATTTCCCTTAAGGAAAATTGCCCTTAGCATTTCTTTCATTTATTAAAGCAAAGACAATTATGATGTCAAACCAATCAAACTAGTCATCAGTACGATGGACAAAACAACCATAAAAGTTGCCGCTACCATTGCAAAACTAACCCTTGCCTTTTTTGCGGGAAGGTTATGAATCCATATTCCCAACAAAAGTGCCCCTACCAAAAGCCCAAGAATATCACATGTCAAAAGGGCAATAACCTGAGTGGAATAATCACTTTTACTTAACATAAAATAAACCACTGCCTGCCCTAATAGGTGCATTAAAGGCACCGTTATCAAAGGGAGTGTAACCAGCGCATAATTTGTGCGTTTTGTCCGTAAGAAAATAAAACTGATCATTGCGATAATTAAAACTATGGTGCTGCATTCAATAACCATTTTTTCCTCCACAGCACCTGTTTTCAACCAACTAAACTGTCGAAAACCTCAGATGCTTTTTCTTTGTTTTCAGATATAATATAGAAGTAAAAGCCAGCATATGACACGAGCCCACTGTTCTCTATTTTAGGAACCTCTTCTGGTTTATAGGTCTTCCACGTCTCCAGTAAATATTCCTTTCGCGTTTGAACAGCCTTTTCAAGTGTTTGTAAGTCTGCTGAATTTTTAAGTTGAAAAACTGCGAGTTCGTCAGGATATGCTCCAGAAGAGCAGACATATAAACGGCACTCCTGCAATAGGTCGTCGGACAAGTCATAGTAATAATTATAACGTGCTGAAACATTAGCCATTTCAGGATAACTCAACTCATCAATCAAACGGTCACAAATTTGATCTATAGAAACTGAGCTATCGTTAGTTTCTGAGGAACAACCGGTAATAGTTAGAGTCATAAAACCAATCATTCCCGCAATTAATAATAAACAAAACCTTTTCCAATTTTTCAACAGCACACACCTCTCTCCTTACACCGTATGCGTCCTGAAAAATTCTACCAATGCTTCATAACCAACCTTTTTGAGATGCATTCCATCCTGCTCCGCATATTCTGTATTCAGGGTTCCATCTTCCATTTTAAAAGCAGAATGACAGTCTAAATAATTTACCTCTTTCTCTTCGGCAAGGTTAAATAACAGTGAATTATACTGTGTAATGGTTTCATTGCTGTACTTAGGATCAGCTGCTTTTTCCGCTGTCACAGGCAGAATAGATTCCACATAGATTGTTGCGTCCGGCAATGCAGCTTTAACCTTATCTAAAAAGCTACTATACTTCTCCGCAAGATTTTCCGGAGTAATCCAAGCAATTCCGTTCGACCCTAGCATAATATACACTTTTGACGGTTTTCTAAGTTTTAATGCATCCAAAATGGTCAATTTTCCATTAGAAGTCTGAATACATTCTTTTTCCAAGATCGTATCAAGATTCAATCCTGTGTCTGCATAAACATTTTCTGCAGGAAGAACCCCGTAATTTCCCAATCCAACCGTCAACGAATCCCCTACAAAAACTGCATCATCAAAATAACTCATATCTACCGCAGCAGATTCTGCTACCGCAGAAAATGCCTCCTCCGACGAACTCGACTGAAAAGAAGAGTCAGAGGATAACGAAAAATCTGATGAAGAATCATCTTTTTCGGAAAAATCTTGTGATCCATTAAATTTTATCAAAATAGCCGATACAGCTACTACAACAGCCAATAAAATAATAATTAACAAAACCCAAATAGTAATGCGTTGTTTCCGTTTCTGTTTCCCTTTTGCGGATAATCGTCTTCCCATAATTTCACTTCTCTTATTTTTATATTGTACGATTATTATACAACATTTCAGAATAAAAGTCACCAGTTATTCTTATAAAAGTTCATTTGCAAAGAGTTCTATACAGTGGTAGAATAAGAGAGTTCAATTTAACAAGGAGGGCTTCATATGTCTTCAACTTCCACTCCTCTTGCCGATCGTCTTCGCCCTTCAACACTTGAAGAAGTCGTTGGACAGAAACATCTGCTTGATTCAGGGAAACCATTGAAACGGATTATTGAAAATGGCCATATTCCCAACCTGATTTTTTATGGGCCTTCTGGGGTCGGTAAAACTACTGTAGCCAGAATTATTGCTGAATCAACTCACAAACGTCTTCACAAACTCAACGGTACTAGTGCTTCTACCTCTGATATTAAAACGATTGTAGAAGAATTGGATACCTTCGCAGCGATGGACGGAATTTTACTTTATCTAGACGAAATTCAGTATTTGAATAAGAAACAACAACAATCGCTTCTGGAATACATAGAAAGCGGAAAAATTACTCTAATCGCTTCTACAACCGAAAATCCTTATTTTTATATTTACAACGCAATTCTCAGCCGTTGCACCGTATTTGAATTCAAGCCTGTTTCAGCAGAAGAAATAGAAAAAGCTCTTAAACGAGCCTTTCAAATTCTTGAAAAAGAACAAAATATAAAAATCGGGCTAGAAGAAGGGGTCCTTCGACATATTGCTCTTGCTTGTGGTGGCGATGTTCGAAAGGCGTTGA
>CAUABB010000023.1 GCA_958427155.1 uncultured Oscillospiraceae bacterium
AAGAAATGGCGTGCTGAACGGGGAGAGGAAAAAGTTTTTGACTATTATCAAAAACACAACGGCAATCTTTTTGCAAACGATCAGGATGCGTTAAACGGCGCATTTGCTGGACGGATTAAGTTCCTGCCGATTAAATATAATTTTTCAAGTTCGCTGCTGCTTTATCCGTATAAGATGCTCTGTAAATGGGCAAGGCCGGCAGTTTATTATACAGAAGAGATTTATCATGATGCAATCAGTCACCCTGCGATTGTCCATTTTTTAGGAGAAGAACGCCCTTGGCGTGCAGGAAACCGCCATCCATACCGGGAAGAGTTCCGTCATTATTTGGCGCAAACTCCGTGGAAGGACAGGCCAGAGGATCAGGGCTGGAAACTGTATTTTCTTTGTTTTTATACCTTTAATTTTATGATGAAACCCTTTCCAAGTCTTCGCTGTAGAATTATTAATGGGCTGATTCCAGCTTTTATGCGCTACCGAAAAAAACAGTTGAAGAAAAAAGGTGCGTAAAAGGTTAAGGAGGCTCGTTTTGAGCGAAAAAAAGTTATCGGTTAAGCAAAATATGCTCTGGAATACGGCAGGTTGTATGACCTGGCTCTTTTTGCAGTGGCTGTTGACGGTTTTGATTGCTCGTATTTCTGGTTATGCTACCGCAGGAAATTTCTCACTTGCAATTAGTGTTACAAATATTTTCCATTGTATTGGAATATTTGGAATGAAGACCTTCCAAGTATCGGATATTAGAAATCAATATCCTACTGGGGTTTATTACAGCAGTAGAGTGATTACCAGTCTGACAGGCTTTTTGGGTTGTACCATATTTGTTTTAATTGGCGGCTATACATGGGAGCAGAGGATTATTATTATTGCTTACATGCTTTACAAAGTCGCAGACGCCGCCTTTGAGATTCTCAGCGGTTTTTTTCAAAAACATGAGCGGTTGGATCAGACCGGCCGCTCTATGATGGTTCGGGGCAGTTTGTCCTTTATTTCGTTTATTTTGCTTCAAATGCTCTTTCAGAACTTGATTCTAAGTATCCTGGGAATGGCAGTGGTCTGCGCTGTTATTGTTGCGCTGTGGGACTGGCGTTTTGCACAGAAGCTTGAAAGGGCGCATCTTATTTGGAGCTTCCAACCCTTAAAAAACCTACTTTTAACCTGTTTGCCGCTGGCTATGTGTGCAATGATTGATACCTCTATTGTGTCGATTCCTAAAATGATCCTAGAGTATTTTTATGGTAATGAAGTTCTGGGGTATTATTCATCAGTAGCAACTCCTACTGTTATTGTACAGATGGTCGCAAACTATATTTTTGTTCCGCTGGTTACCATGTTTACGAGATATTACTATCAAAACATGTCAAAGCAATTTAAATGGCTTTTTTTAAAAAGCGTAGGAGCAATTTTGGCAATTGCTGCTGTCGGAGTTTTGGGATGTTATTTTTTAGGTGACTGGGCGTTGGCGTTGGTTTTTGGGGAGAGTATCCTCCCCTATTCCTATCTTTTGATTCCGGCGCTTTTGTGTGCGCTTCTGGTGGGGATTATCCATTTTATGACCTCAATAATAGTAATTATTCGAAAACCTTTTCTGCTTTTAACGATTAATTTAGTTGCGATTTCCTTAAGTACTGGATTATCTTTTTTGATTATTCCAGCAATGGGAATGCAGGGGGTTAATGTTGTTTTAGGAGTTGCACTTGGATTAGAAATAATCCTGATGTTTATTTGCGTTTGGGTGATTGTTTCTCGGCACTTTAAAAACCAGGAAGGAGTTGCGGGGAGGAAGAATGATTGAAATTTTGCTTGCAGCCTATAATGGGGAAGTTTATATTGGGCAACAGATTGAGTCAATATTAAATCAAACAAACAGTGACTGGCATCTGACAGTGCAGGACGACGGTTCGTCTGACCGGACCGTTCAAATTGTAAAAGGATATCAAGCGGCTTATCCGGAGAAGATCACGCTGCGCATCAACTCTAAAAATCTTGGAGGCGCTCGGTATAATTTTTACGATATGCTTTTAAAAGCGTCAGGCGACTATGTCATGACTTGCGACCATGATGACATCTGGCTACCGGATAAAATTGAGAAAACTTTTCAGAAGATGCGGGATTTGGAGCTTCTTTATGGGAAAGAAATTCCGCTTTTGGTTCATACCGATCTTCGGGTGGTGGATAGCAATCTTCAGTTGTTGGCAGAATCCATGTTTTATCAGCAAAATCTTGGCACCGAGCGAAAAACGCTCCCGGAGCTTTTAGTACAGAACAATATTACCGGTTGTACGATGATGGTAAATCATTCTTTGCTTACCTTTCTTTCTCCTCAATATCCTGCTAATCTTATTATGCATGACTGGTGGCTCGGGTTGATTGCCGCCGCGTTTGGAGAGATTGGCTTTGTGCCGGAACCGACAATCCTTTACCGGCAGCACGGCGGAAACGAGGTTGGGGCGAAAAATGTCCGGACTTTGGGATATAATGCAAAGCGTGCGGCAAAATTTGCTTCAGCCCGCAAAACTTTGACGGATACGTATCTGCAGGCTGGGGATTTTGCCAGACAGTTTAAAGAGCGTTTGACGCCCTATCAATTTGAGTTGGTTCAGGCTTATGCCGATATGGGAGAAAAAGGAAAGCTGAAAAGATTGAAAACATTAAGAAAATATGGCCTTTGGAAAAACGGGTTCAGTAGAAGGCTTGGCCAGATTTTATATAGCTGAGAGTGAGGATAGTGATAAAAATTAAACAATATAAAAAATAGGACCCCTGAAGCTGGTAGTGCAGCTATTTGTACTGTCCAATTTCTTTCTTGCTTCGGTGGTTGCCCTGATTTTGGCAGTTATCACATATTATTGTGTGGAAAAACCCGTTTTAAAGTGGGGAAAGTGAGGTATCTGTTTGGATCTTTCAGTCGTACTGATCAACTACAACACCAAAGAGTTAACCAATCAGGCGGTGCGTTCTGTTCTGGAAACGGTTCAACAAATTTCATGCGAGGTTTTGGTTGTTGATAATTCAAATAATCCCGCAGAGGTTTATCAAAATGATTCCCCGGATGTGCGGGTCATTTCTGGAGTTGAAAACCGTGGGTTTGGACATGCCTGTAACCTGGGGGCAGGACAGGCTTTAGGAGATTATCTTTTGTTCTTAAATTCTGATACGATTGTACATGAAGGAGCTCTTGATGCGTCCGTTCGGTTTTTAAAGGAGCATCCTGATGTGGGTGCCCTTGGGATCCGGACCCTGCTTGCGGACGGCAAATTGGATCACGGCTGTAAAAGAGGATTTCCAACCCCTTCCGCTTCCTTGTATTATTTTCTCGGCATGGATAAAAGGCATCCTGAATCAAAAAAATACGGCGCGTACCGCCAGACTTTTCTGCCGGAAGATCAAACGGCGGAGACCGATTGTGTTTCGGGCGCTTATTTGATGATGCCAAAATCCTTTTTCGCGGAGTTGGGCGGATTTGACGAGATGTTTTTTATGTATGGCGAGGATGTTGATCTTTGCTACCGTGTAAAACAGGCGGGAAAAAAAGTAGTTTATTTCGCGGGTGGAACCATCACCCATTTAAAGGGATCCAGTGGATTGCACACAAAATCCAAAGAGGTGATTTATCATTTTCATCACGCGATGGAGCTTTTTTATAAAAAACATTATCAAAAAAAATACAACATCTTTGTTACGGCGGCAGTTTATACTGGGATTCGTTTAAAATATTGGCTGACGCTTTTAAAGATGAAGATTAAGAAATAAAATACGGGAGGAAGTTACCGATGGGAAAGGTCGCGTTTTTGTTTTCCGGACAGGGGTCGCAGTACCCGGGAATGATGAAAGAATTTTATGAAAATAATGAGGAAAGTAAAGCTGTATTTGATACGGCGGACGCTGTTCTGGGCAGAGCAATCTCGCAGCTTTGTTTTTCCGGAAGCCAAGAGGAATTGAATTTAACGGAAAACACACAGCCCTGTGTCCTAACTTGTGATGTCGCTGCTTTGCGTGCTCTGGAAGAAAAGGGAGTAAAACCGGATGTTGTCGCTGGTTTTTCTCTGGGGGAATACGCTGCTTTAGTGGCTGCGAAGGTTTTACCGTTTAGGGAGGCTGTCCGCTTAATACAGATTCGTGCAAATGCAATGCAGGAGGCGGTTCCTGTTGGAAAAGGCGGAATGATTGCCATACTTGGGAAGACCGCTGAAGAAGTGGACGCTCTTTGTGAAGAGGTAGATGGTTTTGTCAAAGGTGCTAATTACAACTGCCCGGGACAGATTGTTGTATCCGGTGATACAGCTGCGCTTGAGAATCTTAAAGAGCTTGGCGCTCAAAGAAAAATAAAGATGATCCCTCTTTCTTCTAGTGCCCCGTTTCATTCGGAGCGGATGAAACCCGCTGCTGAAATTTTGGAGCGGGAGTTCGCTTCCCTTTCGTTTGAGCGGCCTTCCATTCCGGTTGTGATGAATGTTGATGCCCAGCAGGAGAGTGAACCGGAAATAATTAAGTCAAAGCTGGTACGGCAGGCGATGTCACCGGTGCTTTGGGAGAAGACGCTTCGGAAGATGGTGGAGATGGGGGTTGATACCTTCATTGAAATCGGTCCCGGAAAAACGTTGACTGGCTTTGTCAAAAAAACCTGTAAGGGCTGTAAGGCCTTAAGGGTTGAAAATGAGGGAACTCTGACAGAAACTCTGCAAGCTTTGGAAGAGAAATGAATATTTGAAAAGAGGATATCTATTGAAAGACAGTCCCTGGAAAGGTGATCATATGGATAAAATTGCAGTTTTACTGCCGTGTTATAATGAAGAGAAAACGATTGAAAAGGTGGTATCGGATTTTAAACGTGAGCTTCCCGAAGCGGTGATCTACGTTTATGACAATAATTCAACCGATGCTACAGCGGAACTTGCGAAACGGGCAGGTGCTGTTGTACGGCACGAGTATCAGCAAGGGAAGGGAAATGTTATCCGTCGGATGTTTCGAGAAATCGATGCTGAATGTTATATTATGGCAGATGGAGATGATACTTATCCAGCTGAGTTTGCTCGAGAGATGGTACAAAAGGTGTTTGATCGTCATGTGGATATGGTAGTTGGCGATCGTCTTTCCTCAACATATTTTACAGAAAATAAGCGGCCGTTTCATAATTTGGGGAATGTGATGGTGCGCAAATCAATTAATCGACTCTTTCGGACTGATATCAAGGATATTATGACCGGTTATCGCGCTTTTAGTTATCAGTTCGTAAAAACATTTCCAGTTCTTTCAAAAGGATTTGAGATTGAAACCGAAATGACGATTCACGCTGTAGATAAAAAGATGGCAGTAGAAAATGTGGTGATAGAGTATCGAGATCGTCCTAGTGGAAGTGAGTCAAAATTGAATACCTACAGCGACGGACTTAAGGTTCTTTATACTATTGTGCGGTTGTATCGAAATTACAGACCTCTTGGATTCTTTTCAATGATCGCGGCTGTTCTTCTTTTGGTGGCGTTGGGTTTCTTTATTCCGGTATTTATAGAGTTTTTAAAGACCGGACGGGTTGGTCAATTTCCAACGTTAATTGTATGCGGTTTTGTTGCGATTGCCGCGCTTCAGGCTTTCTTTTCCGGTCTGATTCTTTCTACTATGATAGATAAAAATAAAAAAGATTTTGAAGCAAATCTTCAGCGGGCTAATGACCGATTTAAGGATTTAAAATAAAACGTTTTAAAAGAAGTTGCACGTTAATGTGCAACTTCTTTTATTTTTTACCCTGTTAGTGGAGGGGAAATAAAGGAGTGAAACAAAGTGGGAATTTTAATTGAATACAACGGCCGTCACCGGGTATTTTCAGATCCGGAAGCGTTAAAGATCGGGCTGCAGCTGGATCAGAATGCAGAGGAACGTATCTTTTCTTGCCCTCGCTATCTGAACGGATTTGATCTTTCCGAATTTACTTGTTCCCTGCTCTTAAGTGGTACAGGCTGGACGGATCGTCAGGAACTGACCGCAGAAGAAACAACTGAGGAGTTTATCCGTTACCGTTGGGTTGTTCCGGAAGTGGTGACCTGTACCGGGAGACCAGTTGTCTTTCAAAAAGAGTCAGTAGTGATCCATCTTGATAAGGATATCTTTGTCGTAGCTGCAAGTATAGATGTTAATAGCGAGATTGAAAGATGTTATCCTGACTATATTGACGAGCTGAAGAATAAGGCGGAAAAGAGCGAGGTTTACCGAAAAGACGAAATCGATGCGTTTTTAGAGGAAAAAGACGCCCAATGGCAATTGTTGAAAAATGCAGGCGCGCTCCCGAACTTATTAATAAACGGAGATTCCAAAGTATGGCAGAGGGGAGAAAGTTTTTCTCTTTCCCCATCTGAAGAGTGGCAATACTGCGATGATCGATGGCGTTATAAGCTAAGCGGGACAGGGTGTTCTGCGGTAATCTCCAAAGGAGAAGCAGGAGGTGTTCATATTGCCTTAGCAGGAAATGGAACGCTGACGCGCCAACAGGTTTTGGAAGAATCGGTAATTGGAACGCTGACCAGTAAAATTGACGGAGCTGTAAACAGTACAGCTTTTTCAGGGAATACGGTTGAGCAACAGTTTATATCTTCCTGTACAATTAACTGGACGAAACTTGAAGTTGGAGAGACTTTTACTCCATTTTCGCCTCGCCCAATTGCGCAGGAGCTTGCGGATTGTCAGCGGTATTATCTTGACTGTAAAAATAATGCGCCTGTTACAATGGCAACAGGTGTTTCCGCTACTAAAGTAGTTGTTTGGCAGCTCTTTCCAGTTGAAATGCGCACTACACCTTTGGTTGATATTTACGACGGGGTTTATGGAACAAACCTAAATAAAATCGCCCTTTGGAATGATGCGACCCGGTACGATGTAACCAGCGTATCTGCAATGCCAAAAGGAATTATCGATATTGTTACCAGCGGTGTATCAAGCGGAACACGTTATCGATTTTACTATATTGCTGACGCTGAAATTTATGATTAACGGTTGAGTTTATCTGCTTTTTAAGAAAGTTGTGAAGTTTGTCGAAGTTTCGCCATAAAATGTTAGTACGAGGATTCATAAAACAGAGTTGTTTCTGTTGACGTTTCTTTTAAAGATTGGAATTGAAACGTAAATTCTCGTAGAACAGTTTGCCGGCGTAGTTTCTCTGGCTTAAAAATACAGGAATAAAAAATATCTGCCAATATTTATCTGAGCTGTTACCTTTATCAGATTTGATTCAAATCTTTTTAGGGATAGCAGACCAACAAAGGAGGATTATAGTGGAGATATACGGTATTGATGTATCAAAATGGCAGGGAGATATTGACTGGTTTAAGGTGAAAGAAGATGGAATTAGCTTTGCAATGATTCGTTCAAGTTTTGGGATGAATGATGTTGATCCTAAATTTACCCAAAATGTGGCGCAGGCACAGGCAAATGAAATTCCCTGTGGAGCTTATCACTATTGTTATGCTAAAAATGTTGCGGAAGCAGAACAGGAAGCCGAATTTTTTTTAAAGACGGTTAAAGGATGGAAGTTGGAGTATCCTTTGGCATTGGATTTAGAGGATGCTTCTCTGCAATCTCTCGGAAAGGAAACGTTGACAACGGTTGCTTCAACGTTCCTTCAGACCCTGGAGAATGCTGGATATTATGCCTGCTTGTATGCAAATTTGTATTGGGTACAATCTTACCTGGATATGAACAAATTGGCGAAATATGATTTATGGCTTGCACACTGGGCTGAAATGCCGGGATATACTGGAAATTTGGGAATGTGGCAATACACTTCTCAGGGAAACGTCAACGGTATCAGTGGAAATGTAGACCGGGATATCGCTTATAAGGATTACCCGACTATTATTCAAAACGCGGGACTAAACCATCTTCAAGAAGATGTCCCCGTTCCAGTACCACCCCAGCAGACGGATGATTATTATACCGTTCAAGAGGGAGACACCCTTTCTGGTATTGCCGAAAAGTTTGGAACAACAGTAACGGAACTTGTGCGCCTAAATCATATTGAAAATCCGAATTTAATCTATCCGGGCCAGAAAATTTTGCTTCCGTCGGGGAGCGGAAATACACCCCAGAGGTTTAAAGTTGGAGAAAAAGTAAAAATTAAGGCCTCGGCTCAAAGATATGCTACCGGTCAGGTAATTCCAAATTGGGTAAAAGGTCGCGCTGATACAATTTTGCAGATCTCAGGAGATCGTGCGTTGCTCAAAGATATTTATTCTTGGGTTTTCCTGAGTGATTTGGAAGCTGTGAATGATGATGAAGAGCCTTTTAAAAGTGGAGAGACTGTTCGGATTAAGCAAAACGCTGTCAGTTATGCTACCGGCCAGATAATTCCAAATTGGGTGAAAGGCCGTCCGGATACCATCTTGCAGATTTCGGGAGACCGTGCGCTGCTCAAAAATATTTATTCTTGGGTTTATTTGAAGGATTTGGAACGCTAATATCCACTTGGCGGGAAAACGGTTTTGTGTTATACTGAAAACAGCTTTTATGAGCGGGGCAACCAATGGTTGCGGCTTTGAAAGCTGAAATTGGTGGCGCAACCGGTTGGATTTCGGTATGATAAAGTCATCAACGAAACCATGAAAGGATGCTGGATCATGAATATTGAAATCGCGAACCGGCTGGTTAAGCTTCGAAAAGAAAACGGGTTATCTCAGGAAGAACTGGCGGAAAAAATCGGGATCAGCCGTCAGGCGGTCTCAAAGTGGGAAAGGGCAGAGGCCAGTCCAGACACAGATAACCTCATCCTTCTTGCCCGTCTTTACGGAGTCAGTCTGGATGTGCTTTTGGCGACTGAAGATGAGATTCCTGAGCCACAAGCTGAAGAAAGGACTGGTGCGGATGAGAACTCCTGTGATCGATGTGATGACTTCTCAAAAGATTGTCACGACTGCAAGAAGAAAAAGGAATATAATCCCTGGCTTGCTTTTCCTTATCCTGTTTTCGTTACAATCGCATATCTTTTAATGGGGTTTTTAGGGAATTGGTGGCATCCAGGCTGGATTATTTTTTTAACTATTCCGGTTTACTACTGCCTTGCCAGCTGCTTTCATCCCAATAAGTAATAGCACAAAAAAGGGATCGGCATAACGCCGATCCCTTTCCTTTTTTGCACTCTTAAAGTATGTTTATTCAACATCTTGGAGAGCTTCAATATCTTCTTCTCCAGTACGTACTTTAACAACTTTTTCTACACCGTAGACGAAGATTTTTCCATCTCCGATATGTCCTGTATAGAGCGATTTTTTAGCTGCTTCAATTACCTTTTCTACAGGAATTTTTGCAACCACAACTTCAACCTTTACCTTTGGTAACAGGGTAGCATCCATCTCAACACCACGATACATTTCACCGGCACCCTTTTGAATACCGCAACCCATTACCTGCGTTACAGTCATACCGGTAACTCCCAAATCGTTCATCGCCGTTTTTAGGTGTTCATACCGGGACAGTTTTGCAATAATAACAACCTTGTGCATACCAGTGTTTACTGCGACAGGAGCTTCCATAACAGGAACAGCCATATTCTTTTTCAGTTCAGAAGCTTTGTCGTATTCCGTTTCACCCAAGTCTGTATTCTCGTTGACATCCATGGTCATCGTGTTCGAAACATCCATGATGCTAAAGCCGGAGTATGCAGACGGGAGGCCATGCTCCATGGAATCAAGTCCGACAATCTCTTCTTCTTCGGAAACACGCAGGCCGAAAATTGCTTTGATAATTAAAAAGGCGATGGTAATGGTTACAGTCGTAAACGCAACAATGCTGACAATACCTATAAGTTGCAAACCTAGTTGTTCAAATCCGCCTCCATAAAAGAGACCTTTTCCTGCGATCTGGTTTGCGCCCCCATTAACACCTCTTTCAAAGGCAGGAGCTGTGTCAGTTGCGAAAAGTCCTACGGCAATTGTTCCCCAAATACCGTTGAAAGCGTGTACCGCAACAGCGCCAACCGGATCATCAATATGGAGTTTATAGTCAAGAAGCCATACGCCAAAGACAACCAGTACGCCGGATACAGCTCCAATGATAATAGAACCAAGTGCGTCCGTCACATCGCAACCAGCGGTAATTGCTACCAATCCTGCCAAAGAGGCGTTTAAACACATGGAAACATCCGGTTTCCCGTATTTGATCCAGGTAAAAATCATACAAACCACAGTTGCAATTGCAGGGGAAACAGTCGTTGTTAAAAAGATAGAACCAAGCTCTTCAACCGAGGTTGCGGCAGCGCCGTTAAATCCGTACCAGCCCAGCCAGAGGATAAACACACCCAACGCCCCGATTGGGAGATTGTGACCGGGAAAAGCGTTGACCTTCGTAACTTTTCCTTCCTTATTCTTTGAAAATTTACCAAGCCGTGCACCAACCATCTTTGCGCCGATTAATGCACAGATACCACCGACCATATGGATACAGGCCGAACCGGCAAAATCATGGAAGCCCATTTGAGCCAACCATCCTCCGCCCCAGACCCAGTGTGCCTCAATGGGGTAGATCAATGCGGAAATCACCGCGGAGTAAACACAGTAGGACAAAAACTTTGTGCGTTCCGCCATCGCTCCCGAAACAATGGTAGCAGTGGTCGCACAGAAGACTAGGTTAAACACAAAATTCGACCAGTCAAAATTTTGATACGCTGTGAAGATATCAAATCCCGGTTTTCCGATCAACCCAATCAGGTCTTCACCAAGTAGCAGTGAAAAGCCGATTAGGATAAATACCACTGTACCGATACAGAAATCCATCAGGTTTTTCATCAGGATATTTCCGGCGTTTTTGGCTCTGGTGAAGCCTGTTTCCACCATTGCAAATCCAGCTTGCATCCAGAATACCAGAGCAGCTCCAATTAGGAACCATACTCCCCAAACTTCCATTTGTAAACTCCTCCTTCATCATTTCTGTTTGTATATAAAAAAGAAAAAGGCGCTGCAGAAAAACCTCGCAGCGCCTTTGCCTTAAGTTGTTATCTTTTCTATGAAATTTTAAAAAGGCACCGCAAGAAAACTCCTGCGGCGCCTTTGCCTAAATTCTGTTTTTACTATAACATGGGTGTTTTGGAATGTCAAGAAGTGTTCCGCATTTTCTTTATTTATAACAAAAAACAAAGGATACAGAGGTAAATATTTAACGATAAAAAACAAAAATCTGTCTAATCAGGATCAGGATATTCTGGAAAACAAGGAGGAAAAAAAGAAAAGCGGTGTTTTTAAACATCGCTTTTTATCATAAACTATACTGGCTTGTGAAGGAATTCTACCCTTTGTAGTTCTGAACCAGTTCCATTGCAATCTGTTCCCATCTTTCAAGATTTTTAGGATTATAGTTAACAGTGCTGATATCTTTAAGGACCATATCAAAAGAACAGCCGTTACGGTAACAGGCGTCTATCGCATGGGTAAGTTCTTTGCGGACAACCTCTTCATCCAGTTGGTCGACGGCAACGTTAGAAGGGCTAGGCTTATGGGCAATAACATATTTTTTTCCAATATTTTCTGCTGCAATATCAACGTCCGCCCATGGAGTTACCGTTATCTTTCGGAGATTGGGAATCTGTTCTACAATATCAATCATATTGTGAAGCGGCTCGCAGCATCCATAATAAACCAGTCCAAAAGGAGCCATCGCTTTTTTCATATAGGTAATGTCAAATTCTTCGCGCATAGCCGGAGAAACGGAAGAAAAGACCTGTGCTGCCCCACGCCCCCATACATCTTTTGCTTTAAAGTTACCATCAAAGTCTTTAGAAGGAAGGTCATCCGTATAGGCAGAGGTACTGTGGAGATAAGGCTGAAACCCTTCAAATAGGTTGAGTTCTTCATACTGGCGCACTTTGTCCAAATAGATGTCAGTCAATTTGGAAGCCACTGCGTGCATAAATTCCGGCCGCATGGCAAGATCCATTAAAAGATTGGTAACACCGTGCCACTCGGCAATATCATCCCAACAGGTATCAAAAACCCAAGGAGTGCCGATAATTTTAACCGGAATAATATCTCCGATTATATTGGCAACCAGATTATAACGACGTTCGGTTTCTTCTTTGTCGTAGGTAATAACCTCGTTATGAAGGCGTTCGATAAAGGATTCATCCTCCATCTGATCCACAAATTCATGCGCCACAATATGGTTGCTTTCATCGGCATGCAAGGTGTTTTCCACAATTTCTACCCCATTTCCGGTAGAGTGTATTACCTTATCAACCGCCACATAAGGAGGAACAATCATATCAGCTCGGAAATGATTCCATTTATAGAGAGTCTGGCGCATTTTCTGTTCAATTGTACGCAGAAACGGATCTTCACAGTACAGAGTAAGTTCCCCTTCACCGTTGAGTTCGTTCCATGGCAGTTCATCTATTAAGACAACTGGACGGATCATATGAAGATCATTTACCGCTTTGTGGAGAAGCTTGCGTTCATAGTTGCTGTCATCGTTGGCAACGACCGCATAGCGGGCTGCCAACTCGCGTAGAATTTTTACATCATTGTTCATGAGAAAGAT
>CAUABB010000024.1 GCA_958427155.1 uncultured Oscillospiraceae bacterium
CTTTCCAGCGCATAGTCCATACTGTATTCAGAGTCCCCAACTGAAAGAGGAGAGTAGTAGTTCATACAACCAAGAGCGATTTGTGAGACTTTAATTCCGTCAATTTCCGTGTATTTCATCTGGTTCATCCCTTTTCTCTGAGTCCAATTTTTTGTTATTTTCATTATAAAGGCCATTGACGTGGTTGTCAAACAGAAGAAACCAATTTCAAAAGCTTGTCCGTTTTTTGTTTTATGGCAAAACGGTTGCCAACCTCTATAAAAATAACAAACCGAAAAAACCGGCGGAAAATTCCGCCGGTTTTTCCACGTTGTATTTGATTTGTGTTGAAAGTCTGCTATTCTTCCGGCTGATCCAAAACCGTGTCTTCTGCCGCTTGAACCTCTTCGCCGGACTTTTCTGTCGTTTCCGCTGTTTCTTCAGCGGAAACCGAATCATCATCCAGAGCCGTTTCCTCTTCCCGTTCCGCGCGGGCAAAGGTAACCACCCTCGCGTCTTCAGAAAGACGCATGACCCGAACGCCGGAAGCATAGCGGGACATGACGTTGATATCTGAAACGTGCATCCGGATAATAACGCCGTCATTTGAAATCAAAATAATATCATCGGTTTCATCCACAACTTTTATGCCGCAGACATATCCTTTGACATCGTTGACCCGGTAGTTAATAGAACCATATCCGCCGCGACCTTGAACACGGTAATCGGAAATATCACTCCGACGGCCCTGACCACGGTCCGTCACCGTCATAACGGTAGCGCCTTCCCGGAGTCGCGCCATTCCGACAACCTCATCGCCGTCACGAAGCTTAATGGCACGCACACCCATGGCGGAACGGGAGAGGGGCCGAATTTCTTTTTCCTCAATTCGGATTGCCATACCCATTCTGGTAGCAATAATCAACTCAGAAGAACCGGTGGTCACCCGCACCCAAGCGAGCTCATCACCTTCCTGAAGAGTAATGGCAATCAAACCGCTTTTCCGAATATTTTTATAAGCCGAAAGCTGCGTTCTCTTAATGGTACCCCGCCGAGTGACCATAACCAGGTATTTGTCTTCCTCAAATTCTCCACCCTGAATCATGGACGTAACCTTTTCTTCCGCCTCAAGAGGAAGAAGGTTGATGATATTGGTTCCCCGGGAGGCTTTTGACCCCTCCGGAATTTCATAGCATTTGAGCTTATACATCCGGCCTTTATTGGTGAGGAAGAGAATGTTGTCATGACTGGAGCAGATAAACAACTCTTCCGCAAAGTCCTCATCCCGCTGTTTCATCCCGGAAACACCGCGGCCGCCCCGCTTCTGGCTCTTATAAACATCAATCGGCTGGCGTTTGATATAACCGTAATGGGTAAGGGTGACGACACACTCTTCCACCGGGATAAGATCCTCAATATCAACCTCGCCGCTGACGGCGGCAATTTCTGTCCGCCGATCTTCGCCGAATTTTTTCTTAATCTGTTCAATTTCGCTCTTAATAATCTCAAGCACCCGGCTGTAATTCGCCAAAATATCCTCAAAGTCGGCGATCTTTTCAAGCAAAGCCGCCAGTTCTTCCTCAATTTTAGTCCGTTCCAGACCAGTGAGCTGCCCCAAACGCATCTGAACAATTGCGGTCGCCTGCAGATCATCCAGGCCGAAACGCTCCATCAGTTCCGCTTTGCCTTCAGGGATTGACTTCGCATTTCTTAAAATTTTGATGACTTCGTCAATAAAATCAAGAGCGATTTTGAGGCCTTCCAGGATATGTTCCCGTTCCTTTGCCTTCCGCAGGTCGAACTCTGTTCTCCTGCGGATAATATCCGCCTGGAAGTCAATGTAATGCTCCAAAATTTCCTTGAGGTTCATCACTTTCGGCTGGCCGTCGTTCAACGCCAGCATAATAACCCCTACCGTATCCTGAAGCTGGGTAAAGGAATAAAGTTGGTTAAGAACGATCTGCGGGTTTGCGTCCCGTTTCAGCTCAATTACAATATGCATTCCATCCCGGTCGGACTCATCCCGAAGGTCGGAAATTCCTTCTATTCTTTTTTCCTTGACAAGATTTGCAATACTTTCAAGAAGGCGAGATTTATTGACCATATAAGGAATTTCGGTGACAGCGATCCGGAAACGGCCGTTCTTCATCTCCTGGATTTCCGCCCTTGCCCGCAGGATGATCTTCCCACGGCCTGTCGCATAGGCGGCTCGGATACCGCTCCGTCCCATGATAATACCGCCGGTAGGGAAGTCCGGCCCTTTAATGTGTTCCATAATTTCGTCAAGGGTAGCGTCCGGATTATCAATCAGCAGGTCGATGGCGTTAATAACCTCTGTCATGTTATGGGGAGGAATGTTGGTCGCCATTCCGACCGCAATACCGGTGGATCCGTTCACCAAAATATTTGGGAAACGACTGGGAAGGACAACCGGCTCTTTCAACCGGTCATCATAGTTCGGCATAAAATCTACGGTATCTTTTTCAATATCAGTGAGCATATCAAGGGAAATCTTGCTCATCTTCGCTTCCGTATACCGGTAAGCGGCGGCAGGGTCACCATCCACCGAACCGAAGTTCCCGTGACCATCTACCAATGGATAGCGCAGCGAAAAATCCTGCGCCAGCCGGACAAGCGCATCATAAACGGAAGCGTCGCCGTGTGGATGATACCGGCCCAGAACCGAACCGACGGTATCCGCGCATTTACGGTACGGCTTCTCCGGTGTGATGCCATTCTCATACAGGGTGTAGAGAATTCGGCGATGAACCGGTTTTAGTCCGTCCCTAACATCTGGAAGCGCACGGGAGACAATGACCGACATGGAGTAATCCAGAAAGGATTTTTTCATCTCTTTCTCAATATCCCTCTGGATGACCTTCGAATAATCATTAATCAAAATATTTTCACCCTACCTTGCATTTATTCCACTCAAATCTGAGCTGTGAAGCTCTTCTATTTTTTCTTTTCCTCTACCAGATTTCCGGAAAAATATTGTTGAAGTAATTTTATCTGCTCCTCATCCATACAGCGTTTTGGAAGAATATAAATTCTCTGTCGATTCAAATCCAGTACAAATTCATCTTTCAATTCCCGAACCCGAAATTTTGGCTCCGAAAAAAGGGCGCGAAAATCACCGTTTTCCTGGTGTACCAGGATTCCATTGTCAAAGACCGTCATATTAAAATTTTCTTTAACGGAAGAAACCGCTTTTGCCTGAGAGGAACGATACCTCCAAGCCATCATCCAGATTAACGCGATAACGCCGGCACTCAGAGCAAGCATAAAAATCCCCATGGTGTAGCTTGGATCCCGGATGACTGTAATCAGGTAAAGGACAAAAAGAACTGCCAAAATTGCGGTATAAATAATATTACGGGTAAAAATCTGCTCCTTCTGGAGAAGAAACAGACATCTTTTTACCTCTTCCGGCTGAAGGTTATAGGAGATCTCAACCCCTTTTTTTCCCTCAAAGGGATTCTCATCCTCATAACGGTCTGCCTGCGGGGGCTGATCCATCATATCCGCCCGAAGGGTCGCTTTTTCATCCTCCGGTTTTACTTTCTTTTTCTGAAACAACATACTTTCCCGCTCCGTTCCTTAAATATCCAGATTCATAACATAGCGGGCGTTTTTCTCAATAAATTCCCGCCGGGGCTGAACCTTGTCGCCCATCAGGGTGGTAAAAATTTCATCCGCGGCAACCGCGTCTTCCATCTCAACTTTGATAATCGTCCGGTGCTCCGGGCTCATTGTCGTCTCCCAAAGCTGTTCCGGATCCATCTCACCCAGACCTTTATATCGCTGAATATCAACCCGCGCGTCGGGGTTATCCCCTTTCAGTTCCGCAATATACTGATCCCGTTCCTCATCGGAGTAAGCGTACCGGACATTTTTATTTCTTGTCAACTTAAAGAGGGGAGGCTGTGCGATGTAGATATGTCCTTCCTCAATCAACGGACGCATATACCGAAAAAAGAAGGTCAGCAAAAGAGTTCTGATGTGGCTTCCATCTACATCAGCATCCGCCATGATAATCACTTTTCCATACCGGAGTTTTGTAAGATCAAAATCTTCGCCGATTCCAGTTCCAAGTGCCGTAATAACCGGAGTGAGCTTATCATTTCCATATACCTTGTCAATTCGGGCTTTTTCTACATTGAGCATCTTGCCCCAGAGGGGAAGGATAGCCTGAAAACGGCGGTCCCGTCCCTGTTTGGCGGAACCTCCCGCCGAATCTCCCTCAACAATATAAATTTCGGTTACATCAATATTTTTTTCCTGGCAGTCAGCAAGTTTTCCGGGAAGAGACGCTGTTTCCAGCGCCGATTTCCGGCGGGTAAGTTCTCTGGCGCGGCGAGCCGCTTCTCTAGCGCGTTGCGCAGTAACCGCTTTATCAAAAATGGTTCTAGCAACAGCCGGATTTTCCTCTAGATAGGTCATCAGTTTCTCTGAAACCATTCCCTCAACAAGGGGACGAACCTCTGTATTGCCGAGCTTTGTTTTTGTCTGTCCCTCAAACTCGCAGTTTGTCAGCTTAACGCTGATAATCGCCGTTAAGCCCTCACGTACATCCTCACCACTGAGTTTTTCATCATCCTTTAACAGCTTGAAACGGTGGCCGTAATCGTTAAAAACACGGGTGATGGCGTTTTTGAAGCCGATTTCATGAAAACCGCCTTCCGTGGTATGAATATTATTCGCGAAAGAAAGAACGAGCTCGTTGTAACTGTCGTTATACTGCATCGCCACCTCGGCGGTCATGTCATCTTTAGCCGCAGAAAAATAAATTACTTCTTCATGAAGGGCTTCCAAGGCCCTGCGCTTATGAATAAATTCCACAAAACTTTTTATTCCGCCTTCATAATGAAGAATTTCCTGTACCGGCTCTTTTTCACGCTGATCCTCAAGAACAATTCGGACACCGGCGTTTAAAAATGCCTGTTCCCGTAGACGGTTGAGCAGAGTATCATAGTCAAAATTAAGCTGCTCAAAAATTTCATAATCCGGTTTAAACATAACGGTAGTACCAGTTCTGTCGGTAGTACCGATAATCTTCATTTCTTCCTTATACTTTCCGCGCTCAAACCGCTGAAAATGAACATTCTGCCCGTCGTAAACCGTCAGCTCCAGCCACTCGCTCAAAGCGTTTACAACCGACGCTCCCACTCCGTGGAGACCGCCCGCCACCTTATAGCCGCCGCCGCCAAATTTACCGCCAGCATGAAGAATAGTATAAACCACCGTTGCCGCTGAAATGCCCTCTTTTGGATGAATTCCCGTTGGAATACCACGCCCGTTATCGGCAACTCGGATGATATCATCCGGCAGAATTTCCACCTTAATTTCAGTACAAAAACCAGCAAGAGCTTCATCAATCGCATTATCTACGATTTCATAGACCAGATGGTGAAGTCCCCTTGGACCGGTAGAACCAATATACATTCCCGGCCGTTTTCGGACAGCTTCCAACCCTTCCAGAACCTGAATCTGATTTTCATCATAACTACTCGCATCCATCGGTTTATTCTCCAAAATAAAGTCCTCCATTCAATTAATCAAACCCTGTTTTGACAATCTATTCTTCTAAAAATCGGGCAGCCCGCTTACGAAGAGTTGCCGGGGAAATCTGAGAAATATAGAGCGTCAGTTCTTCTCCCCATCCGCAAAGAATATAGCTTTTCGGCATTTCATAACTCACAGTAACAATTTTAAGATCTCTGTTTGCCTGACGTAAAAATTCTTTTGTAAAACGGGAAGTTGAGGTATTTTCCATATCAAAAATACCAATGATATCGTCTGATTTGACAACAACATCCTGCCCTAAATGGAGATACATCTCAATTTCCTCCTAATTTACTGCTGATTTTGGATTATTCCATTTTCCATTTTGTAAATACTTCCATCTTTTAAACGTAATGTATTTGATAAATCACAACAGGTTATAAAAACCTGTTGGTTATTAAGATGATTGAGAATATAGTCCTGTCGATTTGTATCCAATTCACTCATAACATCATCCAGAAAGATCACTGGACTTTCTCCAGTAACATGACACAAAAGCTCACTTTCCGCTAATTTTAAGGCGAGAACGCAACTTCTTTGCTGTCCCTGAGAACCATACAGACGCGCAGATCTTTCATTAATCTGTATTTCAATATCATCCCGATGAATTCCAACTGAAGTAAATCCTGATTTAAGATCTTCCTTCAAAGCAGCCAAAAGGGAGTTTTGATATCTTTTAATGGTTTCATCCTCATATCCACCCAAAATCTCTTCCCCTGTAAAAACAGAAGAACTATAAGAAAATTTTGCTTTTTCAGTTCCTCTGGAAATACCTTCATAAATTTTAGAGGCAAATCCATCAAGTTTTTTTAAATAATCCATCCGGAAACTGGTCAAAATAGTTCCAAGCTTAGCAAGTTGTATATCCCAAAGCTCTATCGTACTTTTCAGATCCGGATGATAATATAAATCTTTTAACAGTGAATTTCGCTGAATCAATACCCGATTGTATTGAGCAAGGTATTTTTGATAGACAGGTTTCAGCTGAGAAATGGCAATATCCAGAAATTTCCGCCTTTTTTCGGGACCATCTTTAACAAAAGAAAGGTCAGACGGAGAAAAAACGACGGCATAATAATGTCCAATTAATTCAGACGGAGTTTTGATTGGAACCTGATTTAAAAAATGTTTCTTATATTCTCCAAGCATTAATTGGGCATTTTGTTCTCGTCCCTCACACTCAAAATTCACTGTAAGTTTTGCATTTTTTGAACCAAACGCAATCATTTCAGTTTCTTTTGCTCCACGAAAACTTTTATTTCCAGTAAAAAGCCAAAGAGCCTCTATTAAATTAGTTTTTCCCTGCGCATTATTTCCAAAAATTATATTAACTTTTGGATCAATATCAAAGGATAAATCTTTTAAATTTCTGAAATTTTGAGTTACCAACTTTTTAATTTTCATTTTTTTCTACTTGGTAACAGGTTTCAAAAGCCGTAACATGGTCTCCGGGATATATTTTTTTTCCACGTATGACACATAGTTCTCCATTTACCAGAATTTCACCATTTTGAATCATTTCTTTTGCCATTCCACCGGTTTGCGCAATTCCAATAAATTTTAAAAGCTGATCCAATTTGATAAATTCAGTGCGGATTTCCACAGTTTCTGTTTTCATCGCTTCACCTGTCCCATTTCATCTATCACTTAATTATTCACTTTTTAGTCGCACCGGCAAAACCAAAAATGTAAACTGATTACCGGAAAGTGGTACTAAACGCATCGGAGCAAAGGGACCATTTGCCTGAAGAATGATTTCATCAGTCCCCGCAGCGCGTAGAGCATCCGCCATATATTTGTGGTTAAAACCAATGGTAACATCTTCTCCCTCAATTTCAACCGGAACATTGTCAGTCACTTTACCAAGAGAAGTCATACAGGATACAGTAATATGTCCATTTTCCATTTTAGCTGTAATTGGGCTTTTAATCCGATCAGTAATAATAATTGATGCACGGTCTAAACTATCCGCAAATTCACGGGTATTCAACCTGATTTTTGTTTTACAACCTCCGCCAATTGCGGCACGATAATCCAAAAATTCCCCTTCCAAAAGTCTGGAAATAATCTGATATCCTGAAATTTCAAAAATAATATGTTTCCGGCTCACTTTAATCAGAACCGTTTTTTCCTCTTCTTCACTTAAAAGCTTTGCTACTTCATTCAAAGTTTTTCCCGGGACAACAAAATGAAATTCCTGCTCTTCCTTGACTGGTTCTGTCCGAAGAGCAAGTCGATATCCATCTACCGAAACTATATTGAGAATCCCATCCCTCAATTCAAAAAGGGAACCGGTGTGAACCGGGGTATTTTCATTTTGCGCAATTGCAAAAAGAGTTTGAGAAATCATATTTTTTAAAAGCGATTGCGGCATGGTAAAACCGTTTTCATCGTCAATAGTAGGAATATCGGGATATTCTTCCGCTGATGTTCCAAGAATAGTAAATTCCGCGTCTCCTCCTTTGATAACGGTTAAATATTTATCATCGGTATCCAATATAATTTCCTCTGCCGGCATTTTACGCAGAATATCACCAAAAATTTTTGCGTTCAGGATAATTTTTCCAGATGAACCGTTTTGAACTTCAATTGATTTGATAATTCCCAATTCAAGATTGTATCCAGTCAACGTAAGGAGATGGCCGTCACAATCAAGCAGAATTCCTTCAAGAGCCTGAAGATTGGTTCTGTTGGATACTGCCAGAGAAACATTATTTACCGCTTCACTTAAAGATTTTAAATTACAGGCAAATCTCATGAAAAACACCCCTGTCTAATAAAAATTTTAAAAAAGTCATAATAAACCTGTTTTAATCATAAAATAAATTGAGATTCTATAAATTCTATTTTATAAAATCATATTATTCTTTCTTTTATTTTATATAGTCATAGTAATAGGGACGGTTGAATTGTTAAAACAGGCGATTTGAGTCGAAGAATCAAGGATTTTTCTATTATATGAAATGATGAAAACCCTGTCGGAAAATTGTTTATGATGTTGAACTTAAAAAATGAGATGTGGAAAAGGTGAAAAAAAGAAAGTTGAATGTGAAAAAAGAAAGAAGATTTTGTGGAAAAGAGAAAAAAGACAATTAAGAAGAATTTTTATTGTGGAAAACACTTCTTTTATGTTTTGTGGAAAAAATTAATTATCCCGGATATTTTTAATGATATCTTCAACAATTCCTTTATAGTGAGAGTCCTTTTTCATATTTTTTTCCACATCTTTAAGGGCATAAACAATCGTGGAATGATCACGGTTATTAAATTTTGCACCGATCTCCTGCAAAGGAAGCTGGGTGATTTCACGGACAACATAAATTGCGACTTTCCGCGCATTTGAAATTGGGGTTGTACGCATAGGCCCTTCAATATCTTCAGGAGATATTCCATAGGTACGGCCCACCTCAGAGATGATTCTTTTAATAGTAACAGGGACAGGCTGTGTATCTGTCAAAATATCTTTAATGACATGCTGGGCAACCGTGATAGACGGATTGGAACCGGCAAGAAGTTTATAAGCCTTAATCTTTTTAACGGCCCCTTCCAGTTGACGGATATTATTTTTCAGACGGTTGGCAATAAATTCCGCTACTTCATCTGGAATTTCAATATCTAAAAGTTCGGCCTTGCGGCGGATAATGGCAATCCTTGTTTCAAAATCCGGAGTTGAAATATCGGTAATCAAACCACTTTCAAACCTGGTTCTGAGGCGTTCTTCCAGAGTTTTAATATCTTTTGGCGGCCGGTCGGATGCCAGAACAATCTGACGTCCGGTACGATGAAGTTCATTAAATGTATGGAAAAATTCTTCTTGGGTTCGTTCTTTACCCGCTACAAATTGGATATCATCCACCAAAAGAATATCCGCATTGCGATATTTAGTGTGGAATTGATTAGTTGTTTCGTTTTCAATTGCGGTAATAAATTCGTTGGTAAAGGTTTCACCATTGACGTAGATAACATTGGTTTCTGGTGTGTTTTTATGAATTTCATGCCTGATTGCCATCAGCAGATGGGTTTTTCCAAGACCACTTGGTCCATAAATAAACAGAGGATTATAGGTACCAGACTGTTTGGAGGCAACTGCTTTACAGGCTGCTACAGCAAAATTATTGGAAGAACCGACAATAAAAGTGTCAAAAGTATATTCATAATCTCCGCTGGGTGTGGTTCCATCTGTCAAGGTGTGGTCATCAAGTTCAATAGGGGCTTTTTCATTGTTCTGATTTTCCGTGTCTTCTGTCATTATTTCAATTTTAACATCAAATCCCAAGACCTGGTTAAACGCTTTTAAAAGAAGAGGCATATATTTATCAGTAATAATATTTTTTTGAAATTCACTTTTAATAAAGAGATATGCAGTATCACTTTCCAGCTTAACCGGTTCCAGGGGAGAAATCCAAAGATTAAACGCCACATCGGAAATACTTTCGTGACAGGTATCTTTCACCAGATTAAACACCTGCATAAACGATTCCATAGTTTAAATGACCTCCTGTTTGAAAATGGGGTTGAAACATTGTGAAAAAGAAAGAAAAAGAGGGGAAAATACTGTTGAATTTCAAAAAATTCAGAAAAACAAAAAGCTATTTATTTTTCAAAATTTTTTGAAAAACAGCAGGCCTTCTCTTTCCGAAAAGAGTGGGCCTTTCATTGGAAATAAACCGTAAAAAAAGGGAAAGGCCCTGAAACGCCGCGGGCTCTCCGGAAACGGGAAAACCACAGCCGCTAGATTGCGGGTCAAACCCCTTCGGTGATAAAATATTCTGTATCTTATTATAACAAATTTTGAACTGTTTTTCAAGGGAAAAGCAGATTTTAACCCTATATTTATAATAGTATAAGAAGAAAGAGAAAAAAATAGTTTTAAGGATATTAAAAAATAGCGCGATAAAGGCAGAAACAAAGAAATTGGGTAAAATCGCTTGACAATTTGCGGTTTAGATAATATACTTTTAAATTGCAAGGTTTCGCCATTTTTTAAAGGAATATCCTTTTAAAATACAGGTTTTTGTAACATGTATTTGGTGCAAACGCGAAATGATCCCTGTTCCAATTGGGGGACAGGCTTTGAAAGGAGGAGCAGTTCATGAAAAGAACTTACCAGCCCAAAAAGCTTCAGAGAAAAAAAGAGCACGGGTTTATGAAGAGAATGGCTAGCAGAAACGGCCGCAAGGTTTTGGCTAGACGGCGTGCGAAGGGCAGAAAATCTTTGACCTATTAATCAAATATGTCTGCGAATTGGTATCGCGCCGGGTACGGCTCGGTACCAACCCCTATTTTACGGGTTTTTTAAGAGAATTTAATTGATAGAAAGCAGACGGAAAAAGACCACATTAAATAGTACCTGTGGTCTTTGTTTTTGAATTCTACCTGATGTGAGCGCATTTAGTAAAAGGGCGGGAAAAGGCCGGATGGAAATGAAGACTTTGAAACTGAATAAGGAGTTTAAACGTCTTTATTATCGAGGCTGCTTTAAAAGTCATCCCCTACTTGTTACTTATCTTTGTAGAAATAACAGGAAGGAAAATAGAATCGGAATTACTACAGGAAAAAAGGTTGGACGAGCAGTTGACCGCAGTCGAGCCCGGAGAGTGATCAGAGCGGCTTGGAGACAGGTATCTCCATCTTTTCCGATTGGCTATGATTTTGTTTTTGTGGCGCGTATGGCAACACCCGCTGCAAAATCGGATCAAATTGCGCGGGTGATGAAAGGGCAGGTTCTTTCCCTTCTGGAAGCGAATAACAGAAAGGTGAGAAAATGAAGCATCTTGCCATATGGCTTATTCGTTTTTATCAAAGGTTTATTTCAAAGATGAAGCCGCCCTGCTGCAGATTTTATCCGACCTGTTCGCAGTATGCGCTTGAGGCAATCCGGCGTTTTGGTTTTCTGCGGGGAGGCTACCTTTCCTTTAAACGGGTATTGCGGTGCAATCCACTGTGTAAGGGTGGGATTGATCCGGTTCCTGAAACATTTACATTGTTGCGGAAAAAGAAAGAGCAAAAGGGGTGACCCTTTTTAAAGAAAATAACGCGGGGGTTTTATATGGATTTTAGCTTGATTTTCGGGTATCCTCTTGGATGGGTAATGTGGCTCTTTTACCAGGTGGTACAGAATTATGGAGTTGCAATTTTACTTTTTACCCTTTTTACCAGGGTTCTGCTTTATCCCCTTGGCGTCAAACAGCAGAAGTCTTCTGCCAGAATGGCAATTTTTCAGCCTAAAATAGCTGCTCTGCAAAAAAAATATAAAAACAATAAGCAAAAGCTTCAGGAAGAGACCATGAAGCTTTATGAGGAGGAAGGCTATAACCCGATGAGTGGCTGCCTTCCACTCTTGATCCAGCTTCCAATTCTTTTTGGATTGATTAATGTTATTTACAATCCTTTGACTCATATGCTGCGGATTCCGGATACCCTGATCTCCAAGGCAACTGAGATTGCGCAGGGTCTAGAGGGCTATGTACAGACAACGTCCCAAATTAGTGTCATCAACGCTGTCAAAGCGGATCCATCCGCTTTCAGTGCGGCTCTTCCAGCGGATGTTATCCAGTCGATCCAGAATTTTGATCTGAGTTTTCTGGGATTTAATCTTGGTTCGGTTGCTCCTTTCGCGTGGGATGTTCTGATTATCATACCAATCTTGTCCGGTATTACTTCTGTTCTTGCGACTGTCATAGCCATGAAATTTAACTATAACAGCCGGGTTGAAGGTGCTCAGCAGATGAACGGTATGACCAAGGGTATGATGTTTATCATGCCGCTGTTCTCGCTGTTTTTTGCGTTTCAGGTTCCGGTTGGCGTTGTTGTTTACTGGATTATGTCCAATATTTTTATGGGACTTCAAACGTTTGTCCTATATAAGATTTATACACCGGAAAAGATGGAAGAAATTCTGGCTCGAGATAAAGAAAAGAAAAAAGGAAAAAAGAAAAAGAAA
>CAUABB010000025.1 GCA_958427155.1 uncultured Oscillospiraceae bacterium
CTATGGTATAAAGCTCTGTCGATTTGTCTCCTTGACCTGAAATAATCAATGGGGTACGCGCTTCATCAATCAAAATGGAGTCTACTTCATCAACAATGGCATAGTGAAACCCGCGTTGAACTTTACTTTCTTTGTAAATAACCATATTATCCCGCAGGTAATCAAATCCGAGTTCATTGTTGGTACCGTAGGTAATATCACAGTTGTAGGCAGCACGGCGTTTGTCATTGTCCATATCATGTACAATCAACCCGACACTTAGCCCAAGGTAGTTGTAAACCTTTCCCATCCATTCCGAGTCACGGGTGGCAAGGTAATCGTTCACTGTAACGATATGAACTCCTTTCCCGGTTAAGGCGTTCAGGTAAGCAGGCAGGGTTGCAACCAGTGTTTTTCCTTCACCGGTCTTCATTTCCGAGATGCGGCCCTGATGCAGAACAATGCCTCCAATGATCTGAACGGGGAAATGTTTCATTCCCAAAACACGCCAAGCAGCTTCACGACAGGTAGCAAAAGCTTCGGGAAGAAGCAGGTCCAGACTTGCTCCCTCTTCATAACGATGCCGCAGAATATTGGTTTGTGATTTAAGCTCTGCATCACTCATTTTGGAATAGACGCTTTCCAAATCCAAAACCTGCTGCATGATTGGCTTGATCCGTTTCATTTCACGATCAGAATATGTGCCGATTATTTTATCGATAAGACCCATTAAGTTCACCTCGTATTTTCCGGGCCATACAGCCCCACTCATACATTCCTTTTTATTGTAAAGGTTTCCCAGTCAAAAGTCAAACAATCACCGGAAGTTACTTGTAAGATATTTGTTAACATTGAGTTTTCTCAACCGGACAAGAATACGCGTCAAAGCTCTTGCGTTTCTTCCTTTTTTCGATTATAATATTAATTGTATGTTATGCAGACAATAGCAAAACCGAAAGGAGCATTTATATGAACTATTCTCATGAAGTTGAGAAAATGTGTGTTCTGACAAAAGGCCCGCATCATGGCCCCGCGCCGATTCCGGAAGAAGGCAAATGGGTAAAAGCGTATGAAATAAAGGATATTTCCGGCCTTTCCCATGGCGTGGGTTGGTGTGCCCCACAGCAAGGTGCATGTAAGCTGACTCTGAATGTAAAAGACGGTATTATTGAAGAAGCAATGGTTGAAACCTTGGGTTGTTCCGGCATGACTCATTCTGCAGCGATGGCTGCTGAGATTCTTCCTGGGAAAACCTTGTTGGAAGCTCTTAATACCGACCTTGTATGTGATGCGATTAATGTTGCAATGCGTGAAATTTTTAAACAGTTGGCTTATGGCCGTTCTCAGACCGCGTTTTCCGAAGGCGGCCTTCCAATTGGCGCTGGCCTAGAAGATCTTGGAAAGGGACTGCGTTCTCAGGTTGGAACCATGTTCAGCACAAAGGCAAAAGGCGTCCGTTATCTGGAACTTGCTGAGGGCTACGTTCTTTCAATGGGTGTTGATGAAAACGGTGAAGCAATTGGATATAAGTTTGTCAAACTCGGAAAAATGCTGGAGGATATTCGCCACGGTGTTGATCCAACCACTGCTTACGAGAAGAATATCGGTACATATGGCCGCTATGATGAGGCTGCCAAGTATGTCGATCCTCGTGAAGAATAATTGAGGAGGATAAGTAGATATGGCACAGTTTGAAGGAAAAGAAAGAAGAATGCCTAAAATTGAGAAATGTCTTGCTGAGTATGGCTTTGCCACTCTTGAAGATGCAAGAGATTTATGCTTGTCCAAAGGCATCAATGTTGACGAAATTGTAAAGGGTGTACAGCCGATTGCGTTTGAAAATGCTGTCTGGGCGTATACTCTTGGTACTGCGGTTGCGCTGAAAAAAGGAATTAATAAAGCGGCAGATGCTGCTGAAGCGATTGGAATTGGGCTTCAGGCGTTTTGTGTTCCGGGCTCTGTTGCGGAGCAACGGAATGTTGGACAGGGACACGGTAATTTAGGCGCTATGCTTTTAAGAGAAGAAACAGATTGTTTCTGCTTCCTTGCAGGTCATGAATCTTTTGCCGCCGCGGAGGGCGCAATTGGTATTGCACGGACTGCGAACAAAGCCAGAAAGAAGCCTCTTCGTGTTATTCTGAACGGCCTTGGAAAAGATGCTGCTTATATTATTTCCAGAATTAACGGTTTTACTTATGTTGAGACTGATTATGACTTCTATACCGGTGAGTTGAAGATTGTCCGCGAAGTCTCCTTCTCCAGTGGCGAGAAATCCAAGGTTCGTTGCTATGGCGCGAATGATGTTTTGGAAGGCGTTGCGGTTATGAAACTTGAGAAAGTCGACGTCTCTATTACTGGTAACTCTACTAACCCGGTTCGGTTCCAGCATCTAGTTGCCGGAACTTACAAGAAATGGGCGATGGAAAATGGTGTGAAGTATTTCTCTGTTGCTTCTGGCGGTGGCACAGGTCGTACTCTGCATCCGGATAACATGGCTGCAGGCCCAGCTTCTTACGGTTTGACTGACTCTATGGGTCGTATGCATGGAGACGCTCAGTTTGCTGGTTCTTCTTCCGTTCCGGCTCATGTAGAAATGATGGGTCTTATCGGCATGGGCAACAACCCGATGGTTGGTGCTACCGTTGCTTGTGCGGTTGCAGTGGAAGAGGCAAATAAATAAAAGATTATTCCGTTAAAGTGTTTTTAAAAAACGGATAGTGAAAGAAAACCTTCTGTTGTGGCTTTTGCTCTATAACAGAAGGTTTTTTATAACGTGGATTCAGAGAGACGTTATATGGAGACATATGTTATAATATTCTTAAAAAGAATGACTTCTTATGATGCCTTAGGATTTTGAATACTTTCCCTTTTGTTGAGAAGGAAGAAAATACTACCGGTTTATCAGATTAATAAAAGAAAACTACCGTCTAAATACTAGATTTTGTTTTCGGGAGGGAAAACCATGAACGTTATTCAAAACAAAACATTTGATATGGAGCGTTCCCTTTATGGCAGTAAGGACGTATTGGTCAAAAATTGTTCCTTTGACGGCCCCGCTGATGGAGAGAGTGCTTTGAAGGAAAGTATGGATGTGCAGGTGGAACACTGTTATTTCAATCTGCGCTATCCTCTCTGGCATAATTACAGACTGAAAGTAAACGATTCTGAAATGACTTCAGCATGTCGGGCAGCACTATGGTATTCTAATTGTATTGATATTACCAACACCAAGCTTCATGGCATTAAAGCCCTCCGAGAATGTGCTGACGTTAGAATATTCGGATGCGATATTATTTCTCCGGAGTTCGGTTGGTCGGTGAAAAATATTGTGATGGAAAACTCTGCCGTTGAGAGCGAATATTTTATGATGCGTTCCAGCGATCTTCGGTTTAAAAATGTGCAAATGAAAGGGAAATATTCTTTTCAGTACATTGAGAACTCTGTTTTGGAAAATTGCGTGTTTGATACTAAGGATGCTTTCTGGCACGCCAAAAATATAGTGGTGCGGAACAGTGTGATCAGAGGAGAATATCTAGCGTGGTACTGTGAAAACGTCACTTTTGAAAATTGTCAAATCACGGGAACACAGCCGCTTTGTTATTGCAAGAACTTAAAATTAATCAACTGTAAGATGACGGATACCGATTTGGCTTTTGAACGGTCAGAGGTAGAGGCAACAATTGTTACCCCAGTCCTGAGTATCAAAAATCCTTATGCGGGTCATATTATGGTTCCTGCTGTAAAAGAGATCATTATGGATGATAAAAACGCGAAAGGCCAAATTGTTATTGAAAGTTGAAATGAATAGAGATACAGGAAGACACAGCATATCGTTCTGTTTTATGAGTTAAACATATTTGAAGTAATTCTATAAAATTTTATTATTTAAACCTTGCTTTAAAAAGGTCTCCCGAAAAGCGGAGACCTTTTCCTTTTTATTGCAAAAACTGAATAAATATGCTAAAGTAAACCCATATATAAAATCACAAGGGTGTGAGTATATGGAGAGGGAAACTTTTGGTTCCCGGTTGGGATTTATTTTGATTTCGGCAGGCTGCGCAATCGGTTTGGGAAACGTTTGGCGCTTTCCTTATATTGTAGGAGAGTATGGGGGCGCCGCGTTTATTTTAATATATCTCTTATTCTTAGTGTTGCTGGGAATCCCAATTATGACAATGGAATTTTCTGTTGGACGAGCTAGCCGAAAAAGCGTTGCCAGTTCTTTTCGCGCTTTAGAACCGAAAGGGAAAAAATGGCATGTTTTCGGATATTTTGGAATGGCCGGCAACTATCTTTTGATGATGTTTTACACAACTGTTTCAGGGTGGATGCTTGCTTATCTAATTAAAATGATAAAAGGTGATTTCGTAAATATAACAGGAAATGCTGTGAAACAGGAGTTTGATAAACTGACGGCAAATCCTTGGCTGATGCTTACTTTTATGGGGATCGTTGTTCTCATTGGGTTTGGCGTCTGTTCTCTGGGGCTCCAAAACGGCGTCGAGCGTATCACTAAAGTTATGATGACGCTTTTGATCGTGGTTATGGTTATATTGGCGGTCCGTTCCATAACACTGCCAAATGCAGAAGAAGGCCTTTCTTATTATTTGATCCCGGATTTTCAAAAAATGATGGATAAAGGGCTTCCTAATGTTTTGTTTGCCGCTTTGAGTCAAGCTTTTTTCACACTCAGTATTGGAATGGGCAGCATGGCGATATTTGGAAGTTATATGAAAAAAGATCGCAAACTTCTTGGAGAAACGATTAGCATTACGATTCTTGATACCTTCGTTGCTTTTGTTGCGGGGTTAATTATTATTCCGGCTTGTTTTGCGTATAATGTTGACCCTCAGTCTGGTCCTCCGCTTATTTTTGTAACCCTTCCGCACGTTTTTAATGAAATGCCGATGGGCCAGCTCTGGGGTTCTCTCTTTTTCCTGTTTATGATTTTTGCGGCGATTTCAACCGTAATTGCCGTTTTTGAAAACATTATATCTTTTGCTATGGATTTGTGGGGCTGGAGCCGCAGAAAAGCTTGTCTTATTAATATTGTAGCGGTCTTTCTCCTTTCGATGCCGTGTGTGCTCGGCTTTAATTTGTTAAGTGGATTTCATCCGCTTGGAGCTAACAGTACAATTATGGATTTTGAAGATTTTCTTGTCAGTAACAATATCTTACCGCTCGGCTCTTTGGTTTATGTCCTATTTTGCTGTACTAAATACGGATGGGGTTGGAAAAACTTTATTCAGGAAGCCAATACGGGTTCTGGCCTAAATTTTCCGCAAAAAATTTATTTATATGCAAAGTATGTAATTCCTGTCGTAGTCCTTTATATTTTGATTCAGGGCTATATTGTGATGTTCTTTCCTTCTTGACCGTAACCAAAAGAGATGGTCATCCCTTAGTTTGCAAATGGTATAATTTTAATAATTCTATTTTTTCGGTTAAATTGGAATATGCAGTTGTGAATGTATTTGTTTAAAAAAGCTTCTTTAGCTTTATTTAAAAGCTTTCTGTTTTCAGAAGGATATTTGGTTTTCACAAAAAGTATGGATATCTTCAAGAACCTGGGACTGAATATCTTCGTTTAAAATCTCGTGTCTTTTTCCTGGATAGAGATGATATGTTGTATTGTAATACCCACGCGCTTTTAGAAAACTGACAGCGTTAATAAATTTCTCCTTGTTGATCAGGCAGGGATCATCTGCGCCGGATATAAAATAAATGGGAAGACTTGAGTGGCGAAGTTGCCAGCCTTTTCTGCTGTAAGTCTTTCTCATCAATCGGTACAGATTTTGAAATCCATTTGCAGTAAAAACAAATCCGCATTGTGGATCCTGATCATAAATTTCTACCGATTTGTTAGAACTGGAGAGCCATGAGTTCTGGCTTTGCTCTCCTGAGAACTTTTTTTGGAATGATCCAAATGAAAGAGTTTGAAGAAGACCGCTCCTATAATGACTGCCACGAATAGCACCGATAATTTCTGCTAAAATTTGTCCTGCTAATGATGCGGGATTATAGCTAGGGGACCCGCAGACAATCAGACCGTTTAGTTCGTAATCATACTGCTTTAAATAACAGCGAACAGCCATAGAACCCATGCTGTGCCCAAAAAGAAAAAAAGGAAGATTCGGAAACTGTTTTTTAGCAAAAAGGCTTACCTGATGCAGGTCCTCTATCAGCGCGTCCGCTCCATCTTTATAAAAATAGCCATAATCATCTGTAGAACGCACACTTTCACCGTGTCCTCGATGGTCATGAATTACACAGGCAAAGCCGTAACCACAAAGATATTCCATTAACGCCTGGTATCTTTCTTTGTGCTCGCTCATTCCGTGGGAAATTTGAAAAACTGCTCTGGCCGCTCCATTCTCTGGTAAAGCGATCCAAATTGAAAGCGGTAAGGCGTCTTGAGCGGAAGGTAGTTTGAATTTTTTAATCTCCATTTTTTCATCCTTTGATAATTTGTGATAATAGACAGCGGAACTTAAATGCTTTAACATTGCTGTCTACATGTAATATTATTTTTCTCTTAACAAATTAGGGAATAACCTTGTCTTAACATTTTCAGTTGAATTTAGCCGATGCTGATCTATAAATTGATCGACGTTGTATCATTTAGGCCGAAAGCAGGTAAAATTAAAAACTTTTATCCAAAATTTTGTTGCTTCCGGTATAAATTTTAAAGTAAAAGTCAAAACGCCTGGTTTTCAATACCAGGCGTCTCTTCAAAATTACATTGGAAACAGCGGAACTCCCGCATAAAACTAATCGACAATAAACGCTTTGATCTCTTCGAGGAAGGCAGAGGCGTCATCGGTATGAGCTTCCAGTTTAATTGGCTTAGAAAGATCCAGGCTGAAAATACCCATAATTGACTTCGCGTCGATTGCATAACGCCCGGAAACAAGGTCTACGTCGAAATCGTACTTAGTGACAATATTGACGAACGTTTTGACATCATTAATTGTTGCCAGCATAACCATTACACTTTTCATATTAGTTCCTCCTCAAAATATAGTATTATAGGAAAAATATCCATATTTAGACTATAACAGCATAAATCTTTTTAGTCAACTGCTAATTGTAAAGTTTAGCAAAATCAATTATAATGATAATGTAGGGTTGTAATATATTTAGAAAAAATGCTCATGTCTTTATAAAGGATTCAAAAAATGCGAATTGCGTTTTATACGCTGGGGTGCAAGGTCAATCAGTATGAGACCGAATTGCTTTCCAGCCTTTTTCATCGTGAAGGATTCGATATTGTCCCCTTTGAAGATGAGGCTGATGTTTACGTGGTAAATTCCTGTACCGTTACTGCTACAGGAGATTCCAAAACGCGTAAAGTGCTTCACCGAGTCAGACGGGAACATCCAGGAGCGTTAATCGCTTTAACAGGATGTTTTCCTCAGGCATTTCCAAATGCTGCGGAACTTCTTCCGGAAGCTAATGTTATCACCGGCTCCAAAAGCCGCCACGCTCTTGTTGGAGCTGTGAAACGGTCTATTTCAACAGGGGAGCGTATCATAGAAATTCCTTCTCACGATAAAGATGAGAAATTTGAAGAAATGACTGTCTCCTCTTTTTCGGAACGGACACGTGCCTTTGTTAAAATTGAGGATGGTTGTGAACGGTATTGTTCCTATTGCATTATTCCAAAAGCACGTGGATTCACTCTAAGCCTTTGGATGCGTTAAAAAAAGAGCTTTTCTCTTTAGGGGAAAACGGTTATCAGGAAATTGTCCTTGTGGGGATTAATCTGTCCTCTTATGGAAAAGATTTGGGTTTGAGGTTGATTGACGCAATTGAAGCTGCTTGTTCTGTTGAAAAGGTCAAACGGATTCGGCTGGGATCTTTAGAACCCGAACTGTTGTCAGATGAGGATATTTTACGGATGAGTCAACAGTCAAAACTCTGTCCCCAGTTTCACCTTTCTCTTCAAAGCGGCTGTGACGAAACCCTTCGGCGGATGAATCGTCACTACGATACGGCGGAATATAGCCGGATTGTGGACAAGCTTCGGGAATGTTTTCCCGACTGTGCGATCACAACTGATATTATGGTGGGATTTCCTGGAGAGACTGAAGAAGAATTTCAGGCGTCCCTCTCATTTGCAAAGAAGATTTCTTTTGCAAAAGCTCATGTTTTTTCTTATTCTATCCGGGAAGGTACTCGTGCTGCTTCTATGGATGGACAGCTGACAAATGCTGTTAAAGAAGAGCGAAGCAGACGGATGATTCGGGAAACTGGAAAAACTGCTACGGCTTTTTTAAGACGGCAGATTGGCAGGACGGTACCGGTATTATTTGAATCTGTTCAAACAGGTTTTGGGGCTCACGGATATTCTCCGAATTATTCTCCTGTTGTAGTACAAACGGATAAATTGTTAACAGGGGAGATTCATCCTGTCTTTATCAAAGATGCCACCGAAAGCTTTTGCATCGGTGAACTCATATAAATTTCCCAAAAAAGCTTGGTCAAGCAGAGAAAGTGGAGGATTTTATGTCAGTTTTTCGTATCTATGTTGAAAAGAAACAAGCATTTGCCGTGGAAGCAAAGAGTCTGCTCTCCGATATTAAGACGGCGCTGCAGTTGGATCAGCTTACCGGCCTGAGAATTATTAACCGGTATGATGTGGAGGGGATTTCACAGCAGGATTTTAAACTTGCTGTCCCTACTATTTTTTCAGAACCGCCGGTTGACAACGTTTCCTACGATCTGCCAAAACTAAAAAAAGAACATGTTTTCGCTACAGAATATTTGCCGGGGCAGTTTGACCAGCGTGCTGATTCCTGTGAGCAGTGTATTCAATTATTGACGCAAGGAGAGCGTCCTCGGGTGCGCAGCGCTAAAATTTATATCCTTGAAGGCGATCTGAATAGTGATGAGTTTGAAAAAATCAAGGCTTATGTGATCAATCCAGTAGAAAGTCGTGAAGCGTCCCTTGCGCTTTATGATACATTGGATGTTAAATACAAAATCCCAACGAAAGTGGATCTTCTGGAGGGCTTTATCAGGTTGGATGAAGGAGGTCTGAAAGATTTCATCCGGAACTATGCGCTTGCAATGGATTTAGATGATATTAAATTCTGCCAGCAGTATTTTCAGGAAACTGAGAAGCGTGATCCAACTATTACTGAGATCCGGATGATTGACACTTACTGGTCTGATCACTGTCGGCATACCACTTTCTTGACCAATATCGACAAGGTTATCATCCATTCAGATTATATTAAAGATACATTCAAAGATTATGTTTTGACCAGAGATGAACTTTATAAGGGCCGTACCGATAAGCCGATGACTCTGATGGATCTTGCGACAATTGCGGCGAAGCGTCTTAAAAAAGAAGGTCTGCTAAAAAGTTTGGACGAGTCTGAAGAAATTAATGCTTGCTCGGTGCATATTGACGTGGAAGTAGACGGCAAAACTGAAAAGTGGCTTTTAATGTTTAAGAATGAAACCCACAATCATCCAACTGAAATTGAGCCATTTGGCGGTGCGGCAACCTGCCTTGGCGGCGCAATCCGCGATCCGCTTTCCGGCCGTTCTTATGTTTATCAGGCAATGCGTGTGACCGGTGCTTCTAATCCTCTTCTTCCAGTGGAGAAAACCATTCCCGGCAAACTTCCGCAGAGAAAAATTACAGTTGGTGCAGCACAGGGATATAGTTCTTATGGTAACCAAATCGGTCTTGCAACTGGACAGGTGGCAGAAGTCTATCATCCTGGATATGTGGCAAAACGTCTTGAAATCGGAGCAGTTGTTGGCGCAGCCCCGGTTGAGAACGTAATTCGCGAGCGTCCAGAGCCTTCCGATGTTGTGATCCTGCTTGGAGGAAAAACTGGACGGGATGGCTGCGGCGGTGCCACCGGTTCTTCAAAATCTCACACTTTGGAATCGTTGGAAACCTGTGGAGCTGAGGTTCAAAAAGGTAATCCGCCTGAAGAGCGCAAACTTCAACGGCTTTTCCGCAATCCGGAAGCAACGAGATTGATCAAACGTTGCAATGACTTCGGCGCGGGCGGTGTTTCGGTTGCGATTGGGGAGTTGGCGGACGGCCTTATGATCGACTTGGATGCAGTTCCGAAAAAATATAATGGGCTTGATGGAACGGAGCTGGCTATTTCTGAGTCTCAGGAACGAATGGCGGTTGTTGTTTCAAAAGAAAACGTAGATAGATTTATTCAGCTTGCGTCTGAGGAAAACCTTCTAGCTACCAGAGTCGCGGTGGTCACGGAAGAACCGCGTCTGCGGATGAACTGGAACGGGAATATGATTGTTGATCTTTCGCGTGATTTCCTTAATTCTAATGGCGCAGTCAAATATACGAATATCGAAATTGAAGAGCCATCTATCAAACCAGTCCGCGATTATGTGAATTCTCCGGAAAGCTGGAAAAAGCTTTTGACTGAGCTGAATGTCTGTTCGCAGAAAGGCCTTGTAGAACGGTTTGATTCTACCATTGGCGCTTCTACGGTCTTAATGCCATATGGCGGTGTTCTTCAGACAACCCCTTCCCAGGCAATGGCGGCGAAAATTCCGGTTCTTCACGGAGAGACTAATACATCTTCCTTAATGGGATGGGGATTTAATCCCGATTTGAGTGCGCAGAGCCCTTATCACGGCGCGATTTATGCAGTTATAGAATCTATCTCCAAAGTTGTCGCGGCAGGTGGCTCGTATAAACAGTGCTGGCTAACCTTCCAGGAATATTTTGAACGAACCAAGGGAATCCCTACACGTTGGGGAAAACCACTTGCGGCTTTGCTTGGTGCATACTGTGCCCAGACCAAACTTGGAATTGGCGCAATCGGTGGGAAAGACTCTATGAGCGGTTCTTTTGAAGAAATTGATGTTCCTCCTACCTTGGTGTCCTTTGCAGTGTCAGTGGCAGATGCTGAAAAAATTATTTCTCCCGAATTTAAACAGGCCGGAAATCAGGTTGTTCTGCTTTTGCCAGATTATGATGAAAACGGCCTTCCGGATTTTGAAAGCGTGAAGAAAGTTTTTGGCATAGTAGAAGAGCTGATTCAAAACAAAAACGCTAAATCTGTCTGGTCTCTTGGCTATGGCGGTGTTGCGGAGGGAATTGCTAAAATGTGCTTTGGCAATCACCTTGGCTTTTATTTCACTTCTCTCCTTTCAGACAAACTTCTTTTTAATCCTGTCTATGGCGGCTTTATTTTGGAACTAAGCGGTGATTATACTCCTGCGGATTCTTTCCAGGTTTTAGGAATTGTTTCCCCTGAACCGACAATCCGCATGGATCAGGAATATGTTGTTTCTGTTGATGAGCTTTCTCGGTTGACTGAATCGGTGATGGAGCCGGTATTCCCGCTAAATATTCAAACAGAGAGTACTCCTGTTAAAGCATTTAGCTATCAGTGCGCGGAACGTTCTTTCCCTGCGGTTAAAGTGGCCAAACCTCGTATTTTAATCCCCGTTTTTCCGGGTACAAACTGTGAATATGATACTGCCCGCGCTTTTGAGCGCGCGGGTGGAGAGCCGGAAATTTTTGTGATTCGTAACCTTACGAGTGGCCAGATTCAGGAATCGTTAGACGCTTTTGTTAAGAGAGTAAATGAATCTCAGATCATTATGATTCCGGGCGGTTTCTCTGGCGGAGATGAACCGGAAGGTTCGGCTAAATTTATCACCAGCTTTTTCCGCAATCCTAAATTGAAAGATGCCGTCCATGAGCTTTTAAAACAGCGGGATGGCCTTATGCTGGGAATCTGTAATGGGTTCCAGGCGCTGGTTAAACTTGGGTTGGTTCCTTACGGCGAAATCGTTGATTTAACAGATTCTTCTCCCACGTTGACCTTTAACTCTATTGGTCGTCATCAGTCAATGATGGTGAATACGAGAATCTGCTCTAACAAATCGCCTTGGTTGATGCATACCCATGTGGGAGACGTGCATAATATTCCAATTTCTCACGGGGAAGGCCGCTTTGTTGCCAATGAGCAATTAATTCGTTCTATGGCGGAAAATGGTCAGATTGCGACTCAATATATTGACTTGGAAGGGAATCCAACCTATAATGTCCGTTGCAATCCTAATACATCTGTAGATTCAATTGAAGGGATTACTTCTCCAGACGGTAGAATTCTTGGCAAAATGGGACATAGCGAAAGAACAGGTAGCTATGTTTGCAAAAATGTGCCTGGTGTAAAAGATCAACTGATTTTCAAAGCAGGGGTAGACTATTTTGCGTAATATGTGTATGATATAAAGTGCTGCACCTGTTACACGGTCTGACTTTTACATAAGTAAGAGGACGGGATGCTTTGCACCTGTCCTCTTTTATTTAACAAACGGAATGAACGATTATCGATAAAGGAGGCCCTCCCTTGTCAAAGCTGACTCAAAAATGGAAAGGTATCTCTAAAAAAGATAAGATCAAATTTACTGTTTTTGCAGGATTTATTCTGGTTACTTTAATTA
>CAUABB010000026.1 GCA_958427155.1 uncultured Oscillospiraceae bacterium
GATATACCGTACGGCATCTTCAGCGTTTGAAAAAACCTCATATTTAGCGGTCGGAATTCCATATTTCTTCATTAAGTTTTTGGAGAAAACTTTGCTGCCCTCAATTCGCGCCGCGAGTTTGCTGGGACCAAACGTTGGGATTCCGGCATCTTCCATGGCATCCGCCATTCCGAGCACCAGCGGATCATCCGGCGTGACCACCGCAAAATCAATTCCGGTTTTCTTCGCAAAAGAGACCATTCCGTCAACATCGGTGGCTTTAATATCAACGCACTCCGCATCGTAGGAAATTCCTCCGTTTCCAGGAGCGCAGAAAAGCGCTTCGATCGTATCATTTTCCTTTAATTTGCGGATGATAGCGTGTTCGCGCCCGCCACCGCCAACAACTAATACTTTCATGACCTTCCTCCTATTGAGGCTTTTTATTAAGTGACGCTTTGTAGATAACAAGCGCAAAAGCAATTAAGGAACAGATAACTGATCCGTTAAAGAAATCTATTGCTTTTTCAACCAAAGATGTAACAATATTGTAAGAAACAAGTACATTTGAACCAAATGACGCGTAAATGTTGCCTTCCAATAAAGGCAAGATATACATTAGTAAACCGGATCCTGCCAAGAGAACCGCTTCCACTGTACAAAAAGCAACCCCTTTTCCTTGGCTCCAAACAGCCTTGTTGCCGGATGCCAATAAAATGATACAGAAAACAAGCTGTACAATAAACAGCACCAGAACAGAAAGGAAAGGCGCTAAAGGAACAGAAAAATATGCTATAATTTCAGGATCATAACTGAACCAGGGCTTGTATACTCTTTGCAATAAGACAATTATAAAATAAAGAAGTAAAAACAGTGCAGAAAGAGAGATCGAAAGAACAGCTAAAACACGAGCGCTTTTAGGAGCTGCTGAGCACTCCATATCTAACACCTTCTTCTATTTTAATGATGGAATAAACGGATTCCGGTAAACGCCATTGCCATGTTATATTTGTTGCAGGTTTCAATAACGTTGTCGTCCCGGATGGAACCGCCTGGCTGCGCGATATACTCGACGCCGCTGCGGTGAGCGCGTTCAATATTGTCGCCAAACGGGAAGAAAGCGTCTGAACCGAGAGCAACGCCGGTCATTGTGTCAAGCCAAGCACGTTTTTCCTCTCTGGAAAGAGGCTCCGGCTTTTCCGTAAAGAAGGTTTCCCAGGTTCCGTCGGCCAGAACATCCATATAGTCATCTGAAATATAAACATCAATGGTATTATCACGGTCCGGACGGCGGACATCTGAACGGAAGGGAAGAGCCAGAACTTTTGGATGCTGACGCAGGAACCAGATGTCGGCTTTGTTTCCCGCCAGTCTGGTGCAGTGAATTCTGGACTGCTGTCCGGCGCCGATGCCGATTGCCTGCCCGTCTTTGACGTAACAAACCGAGTTGGACTGGGTATACTTCAAAGTGATAAGAGAGATGATCAAATCACGCTTTGCGTCCTCTGGGATTTCTTTGTTTACTGTCACAACATTTGCAAGAAGTTCATTGTTAATGTTTAACTCATTTCGTCCCTGCTCAAAGGTAATGCCGAAGCAGTCTTTATGCTCAACCGGGGCAGGTTTGTAAGACGGATCAATCTGAATGATGTTATATCCGCCTTTCCGTTTGGATTTGAGAATTTCCAACGCTTCTTCGGAATATCCAGGGGCGATGATGCCGTCGGAAACCTCCCGTTTAATGAGAAGCGCCGTTTCTTTGTCACAGGGATCAGACAGAGCGATAAAATCACCAAAAGAGGACATCCGGTCGGCGCCTCTGGCACGTGCATAAGCACAGGCAAGAGGAGAGAGTTCGCTGTCCTCAACAAAATAGATTTTTTTCAGCGTATCAGAGAGCGGAAGGCCAACGGCCGCACCCGCTGGACTGACATGTTTAAAAGAGGTGGCCGCCGGAAGTCCAGTGGCTTTTTTTAATTCAGAAACGAGTTGCCAGGCGTTAAAAGCATCCAGAAAATTGATATATCCGGGTTTTCCGCAAAGCACCTGAATTGGCAGATCATTTCCGTTTCCCATGAAGATTTTGGCTGGCTTTTGATTGGGGTTACAACCATATTTAAGTTCCAGTTCCTTTGCCATTTTTATCCTCCTCTTTATACGTTTTTATTGACGATTCTGGTTTCTGTTTTTCCGCTTTCCAGTTCAATAAAACGAGTGAAAAGTGAAACTTTATTATCCGGGTTCAACGCGTTCCAAACGGCAGCCGTAAATTTGTCAATATCTCCATCAATTTTAACTCTGGTTGGATCTCCCTCAAAAGAAGGAATTGGGCTTCCATCGTGAAGATAGGTATGGATAAATCTTCCTTCGCCGGCTACCGGTTGATTGTATTCATAAAAGAAACGTTCACAGGAATTTCCATTTCCGTTGGCGCTTTTTAAAATAGAGAGCTTATAACTGCCGTCTTGTTTTACAATACCGGAGATACGCGGTGTGTAGTTTGGCGCATCTGGTTCGAACTCGCGAGTGCGCAGGGCATCTTCAAAGCTTTTACCAGTTTTTAGCGCATTGTAAATCGTATCGGTTTGATCGCCGTTTGTAACAATCGTAACATCTTCATAGGTTCGAACGGGATAATAGATAATCAAGGAGGGATCAACCAGTTTTGCAGGATCGAAAGCCTCTGTTTTCATGCAGTCGCCTTCAGTGACAAAAATACGATTACGACTATTTTCGCTCCGTCCCATAATGAAATAAGCGATAACGGCATTTTTTCCGTCATTACTCATTCCAAGGACAATCCCTCTGCCAGGATAGCTATTTTCCATGAGTAGTTTTTGCAAATCAAATAGTTCCATTTTTTCTCCTCCGTTAATCCAGTATCGTGGCTATATTTCCATTTACAACGATTTTATCAGCGCAGAACAGAGCGGCAGCGCGGGGAAGAATATCCCATTCAGCTTCCTCCATCACCCGTTTTTGCAGGGCTTCAGGTGTATCACCATTTTTTACTTCAACAGCTTTTTGAAGAATAATTGGTCCACCATCGCAAACTTCATTGACAAAATGTACGGTGGCGCCAGTCACTTTAACCCCTTTTTCAAGCGCTGCTTCATGAACATGGAGTCCGTAAAAACCCTTCCCGCAAAAGCTGGGAATTAACGCTGGATGAACGTTAATCATTTTATTTGGAAATGCTTTTGCAACACACTCATCTACAATAGTCATAAAGCCTGCATACACCACAAGATCCGCTTTTTCCTCTTGGAGCGCTTTTAGAAGATCTGCCGAAAACGTCTTTGAGTCTGGATAATTTTTACGGGGAATTACCCGAGTGGGGATTCCATGATTTTTCGCCCGTTCCAAAGCATAGACGCCTTCTTTAGAGGAAATAACGCAGGTAATTTTTCCATTTGAAATTTTACCGGCTTCAGAAGCGTCAATTAACGCTTGAAGATTGGTGCCGCCGCCGGAAACCAGAACTACGATGTTTTTCATGCTATCCTCCTGCTATGCGATGATAATGCCGTCAGAGCCTTCAACGAGTTCCCCGATTACATAGGCATCCTCGCCGTTTGCACGAAGGATGGAAAGCGCTTGATCTGCATCGTTTTTATCAACGCAGACACACATTCCAATCCCCATATTATAGGTGTTAAACATATCGCGCTCCGGAATATTCCCAGTTTTGGCGATTAAGTCGAAAATCGGAAGAACTTTAACGGCGCTCCGGTCGATTTTCGCAGTCATTCCTTTCTTCAGAGACCGCGGGATGTTTTCATAAAAGCCGCCTCCGGTAATATGGGAAATCGACTTAACGACAATCTGTTCCATCAGTGCAAGCATCGGTTTGACGTAAATTTTTGTCGGAGTCAAAAGGACTTCACCCAACGTTTCTCCTTGAAGTTCATCGAAAGAACGGCTCAGATCAGCGTTTTCCACGTCAAAAACCTTTCGCACCAGGGAAAAACCGTTTGAATGAACACCGCTTGACGGAAGTCCAATTAGAATATCTCCCGCTTTTTGACTGGAGCTATCCAAAATTTTATCTTTATCTACTACACCAACGCTGAAGCCCGCAAGATCATACTCGTCCTCTGGGTAAAAACCAGGCATTTCAGCTGTTTCACCACCGATAAGGGCACAGCCAGACTGAACACATCCTTCTGCAACACCTGAAACAATCTCAGCTATTTTTTCCGGTAGGTTCTTTCCACAAGCAATATAATCCAGAAAGAAAAGAGGTTTTGCACCACAACAGATGATATCGTTGACGCACATTGCTACACAGTCGATGCCAACAGTATTGTGCTTGTCCAGCAAAAAGGCAAGTTTTAGCTTGGTTCCTACACCATCAGTCCCCGAAACGAGAACTGGTTTTTTAATTCCCGTCATATCCAGTTCAAAAAGGCCGCCAAAACCTCCCAGCCCAGTCAAGACATTAGATGTTAGCGTTTTTGCCACATGAGACTTCATAAGTTCAACTGCTTTATAACCGGCGGTTACATCAACGCCGGCTGCTTTATAACTGTCGCTAAAGCTTTTCATTTTTGCTTCCTTTCTTCGGGCCGTACACCCGCTCCTTTATTCTTTACCGTTCCAACAGTAAGTACAGACATCTTCCGGGTTAATACCAATCGCTTCCAGCATTCCACTCAAAGACTGATAGCGCAGGGAAGTGAAATTAAGCTTCTGGCAGATGACCTTTGTCATATCTTGATATTCTGGAGTTGTAAAATCACTGTATCTGTCAACGGTTTCCTTTGATACATCCTCCGTTCCTTCCAATTCGGCAATAACTCTGCGGGTAATTAAATCCATCTCAGAGGTGGAACGAGAAAAATTTAAATATTTGCAGCCGTACATAATCGGAGGACTTGCAGATCGGATATGAACCTGTTTGGCTCCGCTTTTATAAAGAAATTCTACCGTTTCTCGCATCTGTGTGCCGCGGACGATGGAGTCGTCGATAAACAGCAAATTCTTCCCCCGGATCAGCGAATCAACCGGAATCAATTTCATATGGGCGATTTGGTTGCGCAATGACTGATGAGTAGGCATAAAACTACGGGGCCAGGTAGGAGTATATTTGATAAACGGACGAGCAAAAGGAATACGAGATTGATTTGCGTATCCAATAGCATGTGCCACACCAGAATCGGGAACGCCCGCTACCGAGTCAATATCCAGCTCGATGTCATTTTCAGCTAAAATTTCCCCGTTTCTGTAACGCATCTGTTCTACGTCAACTCCTTCATAACAGGAGGTTGGGTAACCGTAATAAGTCCAAAGAAACGCACAAATTTTTTTCTTTTTCCGGGCTGGAAGTAATACCTCGACTCCTTCTGGAGTCAATAAAACAATTTCGCCTGCTCCAAGTTCACGCTCCGGACGATAGCCAAGATTTAAAAATGCAAACGATTCAAAAGAAGCGCAATAGGCTCCTTCTTTTTCTCCAACAATAACCGGAGTACGTCCCATTTTATCCCTTGCGGCATAAAGTCCTTCGGAAGTGAGTAGGAGAAGGGTCATAGAGCCGTCAATCATCTCTTGGGCGTACTGAATTCCTTCTACAATCGTTTCTTTTTGATTGATCAGGCAAGCTACTAGCTCAGTGGCGTTAATTCGGTCACCGCTCATTTCAAGAAAATGAGACGCTCCATTTTGAAATGTCTGTTCCACCAACTCTGTTTCGTTATTAATTCTTCCTACCGTTGTAATTGCATAACTGCCCAGATGGGAACGAACAATCAATGGTTGAGGCTCATTATCGCTAATACAGCCGATGCCGTAGTTGCCATGCATTTGAGCTACATCTCTTTCAAATTTGGTACGAAACGGAGAGTTTTCAATATTGTGAATAGCTCTTTCAAATCCTTTTCCGGTGTATACGGCCATACCACCACGGCGTGTACCGAGGTGAGAATGGTAATCTGTACCGAAAAAAACATCCATTACACAGTCTTCTTTAGATACGGCTCCAAAAAGGCCGCCCATAATACTCACATCCTTTTTTCTGATCTATGGGTGGACAATCTCTCAAAATAAATTTTATTCTAGTTTTGCTTTACTTATTTTTTGCTCAAATTTATTTTTTTGAACTGTTGACGGAACTTGAACGGGATAGTTCCCGGTAAAGCAGCCGTCACAAAATCCACAGCATGCACCTTCGGCAATCTGGTTCACACCTGAAATACTTAAATAACCCAGACTGTCTGCACCAATTGTCTTAGCAATTTCTTCAACTGGCATTTGACAGGCAATTAAATGTTCACGGCTGTCAATATCAGTTCCAAAATAACAGGGATGAAGAAAAGGGGGAGACGAAACCCGCATGTGGACTTCTTTAGCGCCCGCCTCTCGTAAAAGGTCAACGATTCTCGCACTAGTAGTTCCTCGCACAATGGAATCGTCAATTATAACAACCCGTTTCCCGTGAACCGTTTCTTTGATGACATTAAGCTTGATCCGCACCGAATTTTCACGCTGTCCCTGCGAAGGCTGAATAAAAGTACGGCCAATATACCGGTTTTTAATAAAACCTACACCGTACGGAATTCCAGACTGCTTGGAAAAACCGAGCGCCGCATCAAGACCGGAATCCGGTACGCCGATTACAACATCCGCCTGAACAGGATGTTCCAGAGCCAGGAAAGCGCCGGCGCGCTGACGGGCGCGATGAACACTGGCTCCCTCAATAACAGAGTCAGGTCGGGCGAAGTATACATATTCAAATACGCAAAGAGTTCCTTTGCTTCCACAATGAGTTTTAATGGACCGGATACCGTCTTTTGATACAACAACAATCTCTCCTGGCTTAAGATCGCGTATGAAGATAGCGCCAATACTGTCAAGAGCACAACTTTCTGAAGCGAAAACAACACTGCCATCTGAAGTTTTCCCCATACAGAGCGGACGGAAGCCGTTTGGATCTCGGGCGGCAATCAACTTCTGGGCGGACATGACAACAATGGAGTATGCACCTTTAATTTCATACATTGCCTGTTCAATCGCTTCTTCTATGGAAGGGACAGTCAGACGTTTTTGGGTAATCGCATAGGCAATGACTTCAGTGTCATTAGTGCTGTGAAAAATAGCACCGGTTAATTCAAACTTGCGGCGTAGTTCAAACGCGTTTACAAGGTTTCCGTTATGACAGAGAGCCATAGGCCCCTTTATATGACTGATTACCAGTGGCTGTGCATTTGAACGACCTGGTACTCCTGTTGTGGAATAACGGACGTGTCCAAGAGCCATTTGACCTTTTCCAAGCCCTTCAAGCCGTTCACGGGTAAAAACTTCCGGAACAAGGCCGACATCTTTAAAACCTGTAATCACACCATCGTCATTGACAGCGATCCCACAGCTTTCTTGACCTCTGTGCTGTAAAGCATAAAGGGCAAAATGAGTGGAGGAGACGACGTCTATAGCGTCTGACGAATAAATTCCGAAAACACCGCACTCCTCGTGAAGATTTCCAAACATAAAATGAATTATTCTCCCATTAACCGCCGCATAACTTCTTTATAGGCGTCTTCTTCGCCACCCATATCGCGACGGAAACGGTCTTTATCCAGCTTTTCACGGGTATCTGCGTCCCAGAAACGGCAAGTATCCGGTGAGATTTCATCTGCCAAAACAATTGTACCATCTGAAAGACGCCCAAATTCAATTTTAAAATCAACTACAATAATATTACAGTTTTTAAGCATGTAGTCCTTTAAAAACTGATTCACTTTAAAAGTATAGTCGGCTATTGTATCAAGTTCTTCACGAGTTGCCCATTCCATAGCCAAAATATGGTATTCATTGACCATTGGATCGCCGAGAGCGTCGTCTTTATAGCAGAATTCAAGTACCGGACAAGCCAGTTCTTTCCCTTCTTCAACTCCAAGACGCTTAGAAAAGGAACCGGCAGCGATATTTCGCACAATTACCTCAAGCGGGACGATAGAACATTTTTTAACGGCAGTTTCACGATCAGAAATTTCCTCAATCAGATGAGTTGGAACCCCATAAGTCTCATTAATTTTTTTCATCATAAAGTTTGACATCCGATTGTTGATAATCCCTTTATCATGAATGGTTCCTTTTTTGACACCGTTACCTGCGGTTGCATCATCTTTGTAATCAACAATCAGAACTTCCGGGTCATTAGTGGTGTAAACTTTTTTTGCCTTACCTTCATAAAGCTGATTTAATTTTTCATACTTCATAATTTTTCTACCTCCACCTGAATATTTTTATCTTTTTCAAGAACTTCCTTGGCCATATCTGTTTTCATTTGGCTGAGCCTATCGGATAAGTCTTTATCAGACACCGCAAGAATTTGTGCGGCGAGATAAGCGGCGTTGTCTGCTCCATCAATAGCCACGGTTGCGACTGGTATACCTTTTGGCATTTGAACTGTAGCTAGAAGAGCATCAAGTCCATCTAAAGTAGAAGATTTAATTGGAATTCCAATCACCGGAAGAGTCGTGTGAGCTGCTAAGACACCTGCAAGATGCGCCGCTTTTCCGGCGGCAGCTATTATAACGCCAAACCCGTTTTTCCTGGCATCTGCTGCAAAATTACAGGCGGCTTCAGGTGTGCGGTGGGCGGACATTACATGAAGCTCAACCGGGATTTTAAATGCTTTTAAAGTTTTCACTGCGTTTTTAACGACCGGAAAATCACTGTCGCTTCCCATTATGACCGCTACTTTTTTGGTGTTATCCATTTTTTCTTCTCCTCTTTTTATAAAAATAAAATCAGGCTGCGGGGCACACCCGTAGCCTGCAAGATACACTTAACCGTAAATTCCACTTTCAAGACATGAAAAGCCAGTGATAAAACCATATCGATTGTACATAGACCTGCCCCTTTTGAAAAGAAAACCAGATACTGTAGGTTTTAAATACATTTGAAACATAGGCTCTCCCGATTACAAAACACAAAAATAAAAACGATACTTTTATTCTACTTTATATTTACATTTTTCGCAAGAGATCAATATGACCAAATAGCACCCACAAATTAATTTTTGAATTGGAACAAACTACCAACGGCTTTAATCTAAAACTTTAAGACGTTTTAAAAAGGAATAGAAAATTCTGGCTGTCAGATCTTTAAGGTTTCCCATATATTGATAATAAGGTTAATGAAGGGGTGAGGAAATCCTTGGCGGAACTGATTTTATTTGTGCTGGTGTTAAGCCTAGATGCATTTGCAGCCAGTATTGCTTATGGGACTGAGAAGATCAAAATTGGGATTTTTCCGGCGTTCATTATTAGTATAATAGGAGGTCTGTCACTTTTCCTTTCCGCTTTATTCAGCAAATCTTTAAGTGTTTTTTTCTCAGAGACACTATGCAATGCAATTGGATTTGTAATTTTGTTTTTAGTCGGAACATTTAATTTTATCCAGGGTACAATTAAAAGCACTGTTAGACGGCGAAGAGAGCATAGTGCTAATATGCATTTTCGTCTCCGAGAACTAGATTTTTTTATTGAAGTGTTAGTGGATGAAACAAAAGCTGATGCAGATCATTCCAATACTTTAAGCGGGAGAGAAGCTTTTTACTTAGCGATGGCATTATCAATCGATTCGCTTGCCACTGGAATTGGGTGCGGATTCAGTGGGATGAATCCATTTGTTTTAGGAACAGCGGCTTTTTTAATGAACTTTATAGCTGTATTTTTAGGATGGCTTTTAGGAAGAAACGTCATGCGTTGCCTGAAGCTTGATTTATCATGGCTTGGGGGTGTTGTATTGATTGGCCTTGCTGTTTTCCGATGCCTTTTATAAAAATACTTTTCTGATTGATAACGATTCTGCTGAAATCGTGAATCTTAGTATCGACATCTACGGAAAAAACGAATCTAAAGGGCCGCCGAAATATTTCGGCGGCCCTAAATTAAGTTCAGACAGATATATTATCAAGCGTTAGAAAAGGAATCATTCTAATCTTTTTCACTTTCAGAATCACCTGAAGAGGATTCTTCCCGCTCCAAAACCGCTTCTATTTCATCCGCTTTTTGAGGATAAATTGTTTTTGCAAGCTCGAGCAATACTTCTGCAAAATCTGGGCTTTGTCGTTCCAAAAGTGACGGATCAATACTCAATACATTTCCATTTTGGACAGCCTTCAGTTCTTTCCATGATGGATTGGAAGCTAGATTTTCCAGCGCATATGGAGTCGGAACAAGCAGATAATCAGGATTTGCGGCTTGAATTTGAGAAAAGCTATAGGAATATTCACTCCCTTGAACGGCATTTTTCCCAAGGCAGGAAAGAATATTTCCTGCAAACGTATCTGAAGTTGCAGCCGTCTTTCCGAATTGTGGAAAGTAGCCAAAAGTTTTTTGCTCTGCTTTTGGAATGGTTTGATTAAGAACATTGCAAACGCGTGCAAGAGGAGCTAAAGAATTCTCCGCTTTTGAAATTCCTTCCTCAGTTCCCCAGAAAACGCAAGCGAGGGCGGCATAGTAACTACTCAATTCACGTAAGTCTTCTGCTGCAGGAATTACCAGCGCTTTGATTCCGGATTGATTCAGTTGATCAAGCACTGATTTTGAAAGAGAGCGTTGTGAAACAACCAGATCAGGTTTGAATGAGATAATCAATTCAAAGTCAGGCGCGTCATCCTCTCCTATTGAAGGAATATCCTTATATTCTTCAGGAAGAACACAGTCGTTGGTACATCCAGTAAGACGATCAATAAGGCCAAGTTGTAAGATCATTTCAGTGGTAAAGGGTGAAAGGGAAATCACAGTTTTAGGCTCTTCTGTAAATGTAACGCCGAGAACTGTAACTTCTTGATATAAAACTTCTTCTTCAGAAGATGGCTGACAGGAAGGCAGTGAAAAAAGAAAGGTAACGGCCAGTGCCAGCACCAGAATCCGTTTTCTCATAGTGACCTCCTACCTTAAAGTAAGGGTAAATTCATTGATTGTCGTGCCTGAATATAATCAATGTATTGACGTGCAAGACGGGGAGAACGCCCGCTTTTACGCATAGCAAATTGTTCCGCTCCGCGGAAAAGAGTTTCTTCATCAATCTTAATGCCACGGTCAGCCGCTAAAAGTTTTACAATATCCAAGAACTTGTTTTTGTCTGGCAGGGTAAATGTGACATACAATCCGAATCGGTCAGAAAGAGAAAGTGCTTCATCAATTGTGTCAGTACGGTGAACTTCATCTCCTTCACGTCCTGAGAATGTTTCTTTAATAAGATGCCGTCGGTTGGTTGTGGCATAGACGGCAATATTGTCTGGCCGCCGAACTAACGATCCTTCCAGCAAAGCTTTTAAGATACCGAAACTGGGATCATTTTCATTGAAGGCAAGATCGTCAATAAAAAGAATAAATTTTAAAGGTACATCCTCAATCAGATGAATGACTTTATCAAGATTAGTAAGCTCCTGTTTGGGAATTTCTACCATTCGAAGGCCCTGCTCTTTATACTCGTTGAGAAGTGCCTTGACGGTGGAAGATTTTCCCGTTCCTCGATCACCGTAAAGAAGGACATTGTTGAAAGTTTTTCCTTCCAGAAAGCCACGGGTATTATCAATAATTTTTTGCCTTTGCACCTCATACTGTTTAAGGTCAGAAAGACGAATTGGATCAAACTTTTCAACGGGTTCCAATCCGTAGTTGCTAGAATAATGAAAAGCATGATACTTGGCAAAAATGGACACACCATTTTTTTGGTTAAAGTCAGAAAAATGTTCTATCAGGTCACCCCAATTTCCGTTGTTCTTAAAACGAATCGGCTCATTTCGATATTCCGGTAAGCTGAAGATCAAATCGTGATAATTCGGAAACAATTCTGCAATCGATTTTTTGACAGATCGAGCCGAAACGGATGTCAGCTGGTACAGAAAGGAAAGATCCCGACGACAGGCTGCTTTTACCTGCTCTGGGAGAGCGGGATAACGGCTGTTGGCGCTTTCTGTGGTGAAAATATTGCCATCATACAAAACAGCGTCATAAAGATAATCATATAGACTACCGGAAAAACCAGATTCATACAACTCGGTGCAAATATTTGTATAACAACTGATGAGTTCCTCAAGACGATCTCCACAGTTACCACTAACGGCATAATTTCCGCAGAGGGAAGATAGCCTAAAAAAGGCCTTTATAACCGGTTTCTCTCTGAGACATCGGTATACCGTTAAAGAAGAAATTTCGTATTTTAAATCGGAAAAGTTTTCCAAAGCAAACGCCCCGTTTCTTAGTAAAATAATTATTGCAAGAGTGCTAATAAAACAGCTTTATTTTACTTCTATTCTGTAAAAAAATCAATGAATGGCGAAAGATTTGCTGTACAGGTTAAAAAAATTGTTGAATTAGCACCTTGACGGCTTCACTTAGTTAAAGCTATAATAAAACGAAAAGAAAATATGAAATTTCAAATATTAAAGATGTTTTTTGCTTTAGTTTTGAAGTGGAATTTTTTGCTTTTAGTTGTTGT
>CAUABB010000027.1 GCA_958427155.1 uncultured Oscillospiraceae bacterium
ACATCATTCCTTCTTCTACCGGTGCTGCAAAAGCGGTTGGTAAAGTTATTCCGGAACTCAATGGCAAACTGACCGGTATGGCTTTCCGTGTTCCTACTTTGGATGTTTCTGTTGTAGACCTTACCGTTAATCTTGCAAAAGCTGCGACTTATGATGAGATTTGCGCTGCTGTTAAGGCTGCTTCTGAAGGCCCGATGAAAGGAATTCTTGGTTACACAGAGGATGCTGTCGTTTCTTCTGACTTCCTCACTGATCCGAGAACTTCTATCTTCGACGCTACCGCTGGTATCGCTCTGACTGACAAATTTGTCAAACTCGTTTCTTGGTATGACAACGAGTGGGGTTATTCCAACAAAGTATTGATGCTGATTAAACATATGTACAGTGTCGATCATAAATAAGTACAAGTACTCCAATAAAAAAGGACGGCTTTTAAAGCCGTCCTTTTTTATTGGAATCGAAAAGCCATGATATATTGCTCAGTTTAACTGAAGGTAAAAAAACAAACTTTAGAAAAGGAAGTTCTTCCGTGTTAAGATGGAGGCAGTTTTGGAAACCACAGATAAAAACACAGGAGGAATTATTGTGAACGATATAAAAAGTTTATTGCACAGTAAGTGAGACTGTGAGAAATAACTCTGTGGCCGCCCTTTTAAAGGGACGACCACAGAAGATCGGCTTTATAGAGTCTGGTTCAGTCACCTGTTGAACGAATGACTTTGATTGCGGATGGAAAATTGTCTTTATGTTTCTAAAGAGATGACACAAAATCATACATGGCGCTGAAAATCAGAAAAACAGAGGTGGCGCCCGCGTCTTGGAAGCCGAGGCTGCGTTCCATCAACGATTTAGCTCTTCCGAATTTCGCCACCAGATTTTTAGTTGATTCCATCCCTTTCTCAGCGGCATCCCGCGCCTGAGCAAGCAGCGCGCAAAGATCTTTTTCGCTTGAGGCTTCCATGACCCGGACGGCGGGCTCTAATGCATCTACCATTGTTTTGTCGCCTACCTGCGCTTTTCCGCGAGCTTTGATTGCGTCTAAAGAGCCGGAAAGGATTCGGGTTAATGTTTCGCTGTCAAGTTCTGTTTTGCTTTCAAGTCCCTTGATTCCTCCAAGAAAAAGCGTTCCGAAGATTACTCCGGATGCTCCTCCCATGGAGTTTAACATTGCGAATCCAACTGTCTTAAATAGCGTATTAATATCACCTACGTCGCCGGTTTCCAGCAGTTTTTCCTTTGCCTTTGTTAATCCACCGGACATTCCGATTCCGTGATCCCCGTCTCCTATTTTGGAATCAATTTCAGTGAGATAGGGTTTGCTTTCGATAATCCGGTCAGCTACCGCCATGAGCATCGCTTTGGTTTGGGCTATTGTGAGTTGTTCGGTCATGATATCTTCTCCTTTTTAATGTTGACTATTTTAATTCTTGTTTCGCATAATAAGGAGACCAGCAGGGTCGGCTGTAATATTTTTTCAGTTCCTGATCCAAACGCATCAGTGTGATTGAGAAACCACCCATTTCCTGACAGGTTACGTAGTTGTGCAGTTCGCAGTCATAAACGGAAACGCCATCTTCTTTCAGCAGCTGTTCCAGTTTGCGGTAAACAACAGACAGTTCCAGCAAGGTGGTTGCACCAAGACTATTTACTAAAACCGCTACCTCTTCGCCCTTTTGAAGTGCCATTTCCCGGCGGATTTCGTGATACATCCGTTCCACCAAAATGTCTGCCGGTTTCATAGAGGTTCGCTCAATTCCGGGCTCTCCGTGCATCCCCATTCCGTATTCGATTTCATTTTCACCGAGCGTGAATGTAGGCTCCTCTTCGCCAGGAATGCTTCCGGGAGAGGTAGCCAGTCCGATAGTATAAGTATTGTCCCGCGCTTTTTCCGTGATCCTCACGGCTTCTTCCAAAGAACAGCCCGTATCGCAGGCCGCTCCTGCCACCTTTATGACAAAGACATCCCCTGCGATTCCGCGGCGGTCTTCCCTGCGGTCGGCAGGCGCTGATACACAGTCGTCAAGTACCCGTACGTGGGCTGTTTGGATCCCCTCAAAATCGCAGAGTTCTTCTGCCATATCAAAGTTCATATTATCACCGGCATAGTTTCCGTAGATAAAAAGAACGCCTTTTCCTTCGTCTACAGCCTGAGCGGTTTCAAAGATCAGCTGGGGATTTGGAGAAGCGAAAATATTTCCGCAAGCGGCCGCATCCGCTAATCCGCTCCCGACAAATCCGGAAAACATCGGCTCATGGCCGCTTCCTCCGCCAATAACCAAAGAAACTTTTCCACGGCGGCGGTTTTTATAAGAAAATGCGTTATAGCCTCCGATTCGCTCATAGTAACGGGAATAAGCGGCAAGATATCCTTCCATCATTTCGCTGACAACGTTGGAGCCGTTGTTGATAATTTTTTTATTCATATGTTGTTCTGTCCTTTCGATGATGATTTTGTGAAACGGAAGACTATTTTCATTATAAGGCATTTTGCGTTAAAAACAATAGCGCGTTTGAAAATTATTTGACAAGCGGCGGGAAGCTGATACAATGAAAGAAAAATTCTTATAAAAGAAAGGAAGTCTGTCCTATGTTAAAAAAACTATACCTTGGCACAAACACAAAAATGTATAAGACAATTGAACAAACGCTAGATTATTTAACGCAGCTGGATAGGCTGACGCGGGATATCGGCAGAGAGACGATGGAATTGTTTGTGATTCCTTCGTTTACGGCTTTGGAATCGGCCCGAAAATGCGTGCCAAAAGAGCGAATTCTCATTGGTGCCCAAAATATGGGCTGGGAAGAGCGGGGAGAGTACACAGGAGAAATATCTCCTTTAATGCTTCGGGAAGTTGGCGTGGATATTGTGGAAATAGGACACAGCGAACGGCGGCACAAGTTGGGGGAAACGGATGAGCAGGAGAACCGAAAAGTACTCTGCGCTTTAAAAAATGGGTTTGCTCCCCTTCTTTGCATTGGGGAGACGGCCGCGCAGAAGCAGTATGATCTTGGTCCTGAGACTTTGCGCACCCAATTAAAAATAGGGCTTTACGGTGTTTCCCCGCAGCAGGCAGATCGGGTGATGATCGCCTATGAGCCGGTATGGGCAATCGGTGAAAGTGGCCAGCCGGCAAGCGTGGAATATGCGGAAAGGATGCACCGGATCATTCGTGAGACATTGATAGAGCTTTTGGGAGAAGCGGGATCTTGCACGCCGGTGCTGTACGGCGGAAGCGTGAATCTGGAAAATGCGGAAAAGTTGGTAACCATTCCGGAGGTCAACGGTTTGTTTATTGGTCGCAGCGCTTGGAACGCGGAAAATTTTAATACAATAATCAGGCGTGTTTTGCCGCTTTATTTAAAGTGAAAACACCCGCGGTCAGCTTAAACGCTGGCCGCGGGTGTTTCGTGCTATTTTATCATATAAGCGACATTTTCCATAACATTACCAATAGTTTTCATTGCTTTTGAGGCGCTTTTCTTCATCATTTTACCTTTGCTTTTTCTAGCTTTCATGACATAAGAAGCCGTACCAACTACAGCGCCGACAGCAACTCCTTTCGTAATAGCACTCATAAATTGATTCATGGGAATTCCTCCTGTTTGCATTTCTATTGTTTCCGTATGCAGTTTTCTAATTCCTAGGATTCTTTGCCAATTTCATATTTTTTTAGTATGAAATTGTTTTTAAAATTTCTTGTTTTTTAAATAATTTTATATTTTGATTTAAGTTAGTTTTTGTGAAAAATAACAAAATGTAAAAGCGGAGAGAAAATATAGTTTAAAAAGTAATAGGGAAAATTGCTAAAAACCTAAAAAAAATATATAATGGATCTGTTCACTGCGTAAAAAAGAGCCTTTTGGGAAATTATAGCTTCCTTTTTGCGGCTAATCCTTTTAGGACATATAATACAGTTATACGGAGGAAATCCATGTTACAGAAACAATCGTTAGTTGCGGCAATCCATGACTTGTCCGGATTTGGACGATGTTCTCTTTCGGTTATTCTTCCATGCTTATCCGCAATGGGTGTTCAGGTTTGTGCTGTTCCGACAGCAGTTCTGTCTTCTCATACTGGTGGATTAGGTGAGGTAGAGTTTCGGGATTTAACTGACTATATCCATCCGGCGTTGGAGCACTATAAAAGGCTTGGACTGAAATTTGACTGTGTTTACAGCGGATTTTTAGGCTCTGAGGAACAGATTGACCATTGTCTTGCTTTTATGAAAGCCTATCCGCAAGCCTTTAAGGTGGTTGATCCAGTTATGGGAGATCATGGGAAGCCTTACCGCACCTGTACGGAGAATATCCGGAAACGGATGGCTGAGCTTGTTTCTGAAGCGGATTTAATTACTCCTAATACAACTGAGGCATCAATGCTTTTGGGCGAGTCTTTTCCTTCTCAGCCAATGACGCAGGGGATGGCGAAATCCTGGCTACTGCGGCTTTGTAAGCTGGGACCGAAGTTTGTTTTGATTACGGGAGTGGAAATGGCTGATGGTGTTATTGCCAATATTGGCTATGACAGCGAGCGCAGCGCTTTTTGGAGGGTTGACTGCGATTATGTTCCGGCAAGTTATCCGGGGACGGGGGACATTTACGCCAGCGTAATTGTCGGTTCCCTATTGACCGGCGATAGCTTGCCGATTGCTATGGAACGCGCCACCCGTTTTTTGGAACTGGCAATCAAAACTACCTTTAGTTATGGAACGGACACCCGCTATGGGGTTATGCTTGAAAGAAATCTTGCCTGGTTAACCCAGCTTCATTCATTGAAGGGGTATCAACTGATGTAGGAGAGAGGTTCCATGAGTAAAAAGTTTTCCCTGTACGATATTGTAATTGTCGGTGTAATGGCGGCGATTATCTTTGCGTTGACCTACTTTGTCCGGATTGAGATTCCAACGCCGGCCGGCCCGACCAATCTCAAGCTGGCAAATGCGTTTATTCTGATGTCTGGTATGGTTTTCGGAGGTCTGCGCGGCGGCCTTGCGGGCGGCATTGGATCAATGATTTTTGACCTGCTCAACCCGGCGTATATCGCTTCAGCGCCGTTTACGCTGATTTTCTTCTTTATGATGGGGTTTGTCTGTGGCATTGTTTCTGGAATTGGCAGTAAAAAGGGAAATCAGATTCTCTGGAATGTTATTGGTGGAATCGCGGGTGCGTTATCCTATTTTGTTTTGCATATTGGAAAAAGCGTGATTGAATTGGTTCTAGCCGGTAGCGATTTAAACGCGGCGCTTGTAGCTTGTTCCACCAAAATGGTTACTTCGGGAATTAATGTAATAATCGGGGTTGTAATTGCGGCGATTATCGCTCCCGCTGTTAAGCTTGCGGTTTCTAAAACTGGAATTTATCAAAAGACAGCACGGTAAGTTTAAAAGGAAAAGCCCTGTGGATCTTCCACAGGGCTTTCTGTTATGCAAAAGCATTTTTCAGCTTTCCGACCGGACAGGCCGCTATGCAAAGCCCACATGGGCTTTTTTCGCCTCGTTCTAAAAGTGCGTTGCTCCGCGTTTGATTACAGAGCGGATAATCAATCAGGTCGGAACGCTGTATATCCGGTGTCCAGCACACGCCATGGAGCGCGTGAACGGGGCAGGCGTCTGCACACAACCGACAAGATGAAGGGCAAAGGCTTTTGGTAACAGGATCTCCGTATGGAAACGATTCATCTATTAAAACAGCGTACAGACGGACGCGCGGTCCGTATTCCTTTGTGATGAGAACATCATTTTTGCCGATCCATCCAAGACCCGCTTGAGCCGCTGCGGCTTTAAAGGGGACTGGGGCGAGAAGTTCGGTTTCACTTGATTGCGCGGCAGGAGGCAGCCAATAGGAAATATGATCTTCATCCAGCGCTTGTTTCAGCCCTTTCAGCAGTCGTTCCATTGGTTTTTTGGCAAGCTGGATTCCTTCTTCAAAAGCTTCTTCGGTATAGGTTTCGAGAGAAAGCTGTCTTCCGTAAGGGACGGCAAAAACCAGTACGGAGCGGAACCCCCTTGCGCTTTCACCGATACCAGGCGCGAAACCGAATAAAATTTCCGGATATTCCGCCAATATTTTTCGTATTTTTTCTTCTGACATCTGTTGTTTCCCCCTCTTTGTGTCTATATGATATATAAAATTCATCCGAATGGCAAGATTTTGTGTTGCAGCTGTTGAAGTTAAATTTTTTATGAAATTTCGTTTTCTTGTAATTTTCTGTAAAATATGGTTTAATGGACAGGAAAGAACGCTTTTCATTTAAAGAGGATTATATCTATGCTAATTCAAAATGCAAAAATTATTACAATGGAAGAAACAGACTATGAAAACGGTTACCTTCAGGTTGAAAACGGTTTAATTAAATCGGTTGGTAATATGGAGGATTGTCCGGATGATCTGGAAATAATCGATGCCAAGGGGGGATTGCTTCTTCCAGGTTTTATTGATGCGCACAGTCATCTTGGTATGTGGGAAGATTCCCTGGGATTTGAGGGCGACGACGGAAATGAAGATACTGAACCAGTGACACCGCAGCTACGTGCGATCGACGCGGTCAATCCGCTTGATAAGTGTTTTCAGGAAGCTGTTTCTGCTGGAGTAACTACTGTTTTGACCGGACCGGGAAGCGCCAACCCGGTTGCAGGAGTCTGGTGTGCAGTGAAAACATCTGGACGCCGGATTGACGATATGGTTTTAGACGCTTCTGTAGGAATGAAATTTGCTTTGGGAGAAAATCCAAAAAGCGTGTATCATGGAAAAAATCAGACGCCGGTAACCCGGATGGCGACTGCCGCGCTAATCCGTGAACAGCTGGCGAAAGCGAAACGTTATCTGAATGATAAGCGCCTTGCAGAGCAAAACAGTGAGGATTATGACGAACCTGAATACGATATCAAGTGTGAGGCGCTTCTTCCGGTTCTAAACCGCGATATGAAAGCGATTTTTCACGCTCACCGAGCTGACGATATTTTCACCGCGATTCGTCTTTCGAAAGAGTTTGACTTGGATTACGTGCTGGTTCATTGTACAGAAGGCCATTTGATTGCGGATGTGCTTCGGGCAGAGCAGGCAAAGGTGGTTACGGGCCCGTTTCTGTGTGATCGTTCCAAGCCGGAGCTTTCCGGGCTTAATCCTAAGAACTCGGCTATTTTGTGGAATGCTGGAGTGGAGAATGCCATTTGTACGGATCATCCAGTAACGCCGATCCAGTATCTTCCGCTCTGCGCAGCAATTGCAGAGGCGGAAGGACTTTCCTATCGTCATGCGTTGGAGTCGATCACTATAGTACCGGCAAAAATATTTGGTCTCCAAGATCGGGTGGGGTCTATTAAGCCTGGAAAGCAGGCGGATCTCCTTTTGTTTGATACCGATCCGCTGGCGGTTTGCGCCCGTCCTAAACTCGTTTTGATTGATGGAAAGAGGGTAAGAGAATGAGAGAACTTTCAACGGCTTTGATCGCCCAGGCTGTAAAAGAGCTCTGTATTTCCGCCAATAAAATTTTGCCGCAGAGCCTTGCATGTCGGATTTCTGAATGCCGGAAGGTGGAGCGTGGCCCGCTGGCAGCAGAAATTCTTGGAGATTTAGAACGAAATCTGAATGCTGCTCGGGAACTTGATATTCCCATCTGTCAGGATACTGGAATGGCAGTTTGTTTTATTGAAGTCGGGCAGGATGTAATTCTGACGGGGGAGCCTTATGAGGATGCCGTGAATCGCGGCGTGCGCGAGGGATATTTGGAAGGATTTCTCCGTTGTTCTGTTGTGGACGATCCACTCCGTAGAGGGAAAAATACTGGGGATAATACCCCTGCTATCCTTCATACCCGGATTGTTCCAGGAGATCGAGTCCGCATTACGGTTGCACCTAAGGGGTTTGGCAGTGAAAATATGAGCCAAACAAAGATGTTTACCCCATCTGCAACGCCGGAAGATCTTGTAAATTTTGTTGTTGATTGTGCCCGGACAGCGGGAAGTAATCCCTGCCCGCCGATGGTGATCGGCGTTGGAATTGGCGGAGATTTCGAATATTGCGCCTATCTTTCCAAAAAGGCGCTTTGCCGGGATACGGCTGTCCGAAATCCCGATCCGTTTTACGCGGGACTTGAAGCTAAGATGCTTACAGGAGTTAATAAACTCGGTATAGGGCCGCAGGGCTTTGGGGGCGATACGACGGCCCTGGCTGTTAATATTGAGCAGTATCCAACGCATATTGCCGGGTTACCGGTGGCAGTGAATATAGGCTGTCATGTGACGAGACACGCAACAGTGGTTCTATAGGCTTGTTTTAAGGTGGGAAAAATTTTGGCCTGCCTAAATTTTAAAGAAAACAGAAAGAAGAGAATGAATGGACTTTACACTGGTTTGCCCTTGCCATTTTGGGCTAGAAAGCGTTCTCGCGGGAGAAATTCGCCGTATGGGCGGTAACAATATTGTTGTCAATGACGGAAAGGTTGCCTTTGAAGGCGGAAGGGAGATGATCGCCCGGGCGAATCTCTGTCTGCGTACAGCAGAGAGGGTTTTAATTCGGCTGGGAGAATTTTCTGCGCGTACCTTTGACGAGTTATTTGAAGGAGTGAAGGCGCTTGACTTTGAGAATTATATCGGCTTGACCGATGCCTTTCCTGTTAAAGGATACTCTCTTAATTCGACACTCAAAAGCGTTCCCGATTGCCAGAAGATCGTTAAAAAGGCAGTGGTTGAATCGCTGAAAAAAGCATATGGAATTTCTTGGTTTGAAGAAACTGGTCCAGTACATCAGATCCAGTTTTCTCTGTTTAAGGATGTTGTATCCATTTTTTTAGATACTTCAGGTGCGGGGCTTCATAAACGGGGATATCGTCAGAAGGCGAATGAAGCGCCGATCAAGGAGACGCTGGCTGCTGGGATGCTTGATCTTGCCAGAATTTATCCGGACAGCTGTTTTTGTGATCCGTTTTGCGGTTCCGGTACTTTTGTAATTGAGGCGACTACCAAGGCTTTAAATATCGCTCCAGGCTTGAAAAGAAGTTTTGCGGTAGAAAAGTGGGGATTTTTGCCTTCATCTGTTTTCGAGGAAGAAAGAGCTCGCGCATTTGACGAAATCCGACGGGATGCGGCGTTTGAGGCGTATGGAATGGATATCAGTGAGGCTGCGATAGAACTGACCCGCTCAAATGCGAAAAAAGCAGGAATTTCTGCGCGAATTCGGCTAAAGACCGCTGATATTCGGACGTTTGGGCTTTCGCAGGAGCGGACGGTGATTGTCACCAACCCGCCTTATGGAGAGCGGATGCTGGAATTAAAGCAGGCGCGGGAGCTGTACGCGGTCATGGGAGAAAAATTTAGAGGAAATGGACGTTATTATGTTATCTCTCCGGATGAAGAGTTCGAACGTTTTTTTGGACGACAAGCCAAAAAACGTCGGAAATTGTATAATGGGATGCTTCGCTGCCAATATTATATGTTTTATTAATCTTCTTATATTGACAAAATTTGCACAATGTGTTATTGTAAATAACGAAATCGGGGGCGCTGCATGAAATTGCGGCTGAGAATAAACGTGTTTCCGTTTATGACCCTTTGACCTGATATGGATAATGCCATCGTAGGAAAGATTGAACGTGAAGCGCGCAGAGATGTGTTATATTTTCGTTCTGTACCGCATGGCTTGGCCATGCGGTTTTTTCGTTGGTGTGTCCTAACTTAAAAAAAGAAAGGAAAATCACTATGAATCCGAAAACCCGCAGATTAACTGAAAGCGCGCTTTTAATTGCGCTTGGTACCGTATTGGCTCTTTTGACCAATTATCTTCCGTTTTTAAATCTTCCGTACGGTGGGTCTATCACCATCTTCTCAATGGTTCCGTTGGTTCTTCTGTCTTTCCGTTATGGGCTTGCATGGGGATTTTTTTCCGGCGTTGTCTTCGGACTTTTACAGATGGCAATCGGTTTGACTGCCAATGTTTTCGCTGGAACTGAACTGTATGTGGTTATCTTCTCCATCCTTCTCGATTATCTGCTTGCTTATGCGGTGATTGGTTTGGCTGGAATGTTTAAAAATAAAATTCGCAATCCGTTTGTTTCTATCGGCGTGGGAACATTGGTGGTCTGTGTATTGCGTTATTTGGTTCACCTTGTTTCCGGAGCGCTTTTGTTTGGCTCTTATGCGGAATGGTATTTTACAGAAGGTGGATTTCCAACCGACATGGGCGCCTCTATCCTGAGCAGTTTTTCCGGGACGGCTCTTTCCTGGATTTATTCTCTTATTTATAACGCCATGTACATGGTTCCTGAAACGATTATAACGGTTGTTGGAGCAGTTTTGATTATGGCGGTTCCGGCTATCCGCGAGAAAGCAATGGGAACTGACAGAGCTTAAAACTTTGTTGTAAAACAGGTAATTTAAGTGCAGTGTTGCAGAATTTCTGTAGCGCTGCACTTTGTTTTCATAGACGCAAAATTAAAATTATTAGATGTAAAGATTTTTACTTGACAGCCTGATGCTTATATAGTATAATACCATCTGTAAAGAAAAGAACTTTACATGTCTGCGCGGGATGGTGAGAGGATGAAAGGCAAGGATTTAAATATAGCGGTGCTTTTCGATTTTTATGGTGAAATGCTTACCGAAAAGCAGAAAGATGTTATTGACCTTTATTATAATGAGGATCTTTCACTTGCTGAAATTGCAGAGCATGAGGGTATCTCTCGCCAGGGCGTCCGAGATAATATCAAGCGTGGGGAATCCTATCTGCTTGAGCTGGAAGAAAAATTAAAATTTGCGGAAAATGATAAAGGGCTTCAGTCTATGCTTCACTCTATTGATGAACTAGCAGAGACGATTTATACTGTCAATGAAAAATATATTTATGATAATCGCATCAGACAGCTTTCTAAGGAAATTCGGGAATTGATCGAGGCTTATAATAGCGAAGGGGTGGAGTACTGATATGGCGTTTGAAGGGCTTTCTGACAAGCTTTCCGCGGCTTTTAAAAAATTGCGTTCTAAGGGGAAGTTAAATGAAAGCGATGTAAAAGAGGCGATGCGGGAAGTCAGACTCGCTCTATTGGAGGCAGATGTCAGCTATAAAGTTGTCAAAGAATTCGTTTCTAAAGTGAGTGAGCGGGCCGTTGGGGAAGAAGTCCTTAAGAGCCTAACGCCTGCCCAGCAGGTAATTAAAATTGTAAATGAAGAGCTTTGTTCCCTGATGGGTGGAGAAGAAAATAGGATTCGCCTCCCATCAAAAGGCCCTGGTGTTATCATGATGGCTGGACTTCAAGGCGCTGGAAAGACGACTCATGCGGCAAAGCTCGCCCTTTACTTTAAAGGCCAGGGCCATCGCCCTCTGCTGGTGGCCTGCGATGTTTACCGCCCGGCTGCGATTGAGCAGCTAAAGGTGGTTGGGGAACAAGCGGGTGTCCCGGTTTTTGAGGAAGGACAGGGCGATCCGGTAGCAATTGCCAAGCATGCGCTTTCACATGCAAAAGATTATGGGCATGATGTTGTTATTATTGATACTGCTGGACGTCTACATGTCGATGAAGCGCTGATGAAAGAGCTCGCTGATATTAAAAAAGAGGTTGAACCGGATGAAATTCTGTTGGTTGTAGATGCAATGACCGGACAGGATGCAGTCAATGTGGCAAAATCGTTTAATGAGCAGCTTGAAATTAGTGGTGTAATCCTGACGAAGCTGGACGGTGATACCAGAGGCGGTGCTGCTTTGTCGGTTCTGGCTGTTACCGGAAAATCAGTTAAATTTGTGGGAACCGGCGAAAAGCTCGGCGATCTGGAGGTGTTTTATCCGGAACGGATGGCCTCCCGTATTCTTGGAATGGGAGATGTCCTCACTTTAATTGAAAAAGCGCAGAATACGATTGATGAAGATCAGGCTCGGCAGATGGCCCAAAAGCTGAAAGAAAACAGTTTTGATCTCAATGATCTTCTTGATCAGCTTAAGCAAATCCAGAAAATGGGACCGCTGAAACAGGTGTTGGGGATGATCCCAGGTGTTGGAAATCAAATTAAAGACGCTGACATCGATGAAAGGCAGCTTGATAAAACGCAGGCGATTATTTATTCCATGACACCTCAGGAAAGAGCAAAACCTTCTATAATTAACCCCAATCGGAAGCGCAGGATCGCTGCGGGATGTGGAATGAAAGTGGAAGATGTCAACCGGTTGCTCCGTCAGTTTGAACAGATGCAGAAAATGATGAAGCAGTTTGGCGGAAAAGGGAAAAAGGGGCGGCGCCGAATGGCGATGCCGCCAATGGGTTTTTAAAATTTTTGTTTATTAAGACTTTGTCTTGATAGAAATAAAGTATTTTATTGCAGGAGGTG
>CAUABB010000028.1 GCA_958427155.1 uncultured Oscillospiraceae bacterium
GTTGTCAGCAGCCCGTTTCACGGTCTGCGTGTAGTTCCTTGTAAACTGACCTAATCCAGAATAAAAGCATACAATTTTTATAGAATTAATAAGAATAAGGAATGAATTAAATTTGATTAAAAGTTTAAAGCTGGTCTGTACTGCAATACTCGTAATCGTTACAGTCGTTTCTGCCGGGTTGACTCCCATTGCTGAGAGTAATAAAGATTTAGGAAGCGTTTCTTCGTCTGTATCTGAACCAAGTGAAACTCTTTCCGAGTCGGAAGGAAGTGAGGCAATACCGGATCAGGAAAACTCTGACTCTAAGTCAGATATTCTATCATCAGGGACAGAAGATGGCAAAATACAGTCGGAAATCCAGAGGCCGGGAAAGCCTATGAGCGAAACTACCAGTTCGCCTCCGCCCAATAATATCGATTCTAACGCGGGAGGAAGTCCGTCTTTAAAACCATCTCAGCCCACTCCTGCGCCTACCCCTACCCCGGCGGGGAAATATGTGGTAGGCTATTATACAGGATGGTCTGCCTATAAGGGATATACTCCAAATAAAATTCCGGCAGGGAAACTCACTCATTTAAATTACGCGTTCGCTAAGATTGATCCGTCTAAAAACAGTATTGCCCTGGCGGATCCTGATAATGACCGCAGAAATTTTGCTGCTTTCAGAACACTGAAACAGAATTATAAACAACTGAAAACATTAATATCGGTTGGCGGGTGGGACTATTCGACCTACTTTTCCGAAATTGCGTCAAGTGCCGCTAGACGCGAAGCGTTTGCGCAGAGCTGCCTGGATTTTATCTTAGAACATGGATTTGACGGCGTTGACCTGGATTGGGAATATCCTGTATCCGGAGGGGCGGCGGGGAATATCAATCGTCCTCAAGACAAGCAGAATTTCACCTTGCTTCTGCAAGCCATTCGTCAAAAGTTTGACGCTCAGGGAAAAAAAGATGGTCGTAGTTATTATGTAACCATTGCGGGGGGAGCAAGCACCGGGTATCTATCGAAAATTGAGGCGCAGCGAGTAGCTGATTTGGTGGATTACATTTTTGTGATGGCTTATGATATGCATGGCCCTTGGGATAGCTTTGCTGACCTAAATGCACCGCTATATCAGCCGACAGAAAGCTCTCCCCATTATAAAATCAGTGTTTATGACGGTATATCATCTTATCTGAAAAATGGAATTGCTGCAAAAAAGCTTGTCCTTGGGATGCCTTTTTACGGTTACTTATATCAAGGGGTAAGCGGACAGAACAACGGCTTATACAGTACATTTTCTTCTGCAAAATCTATCAGTTATGACACTGTCCGTAGCTCATACCTGAATAACAGTTCATTTAAAAAATTAATCCATAGTACCGCGCAGGTTCCATATCTTTATGGGAACGGTACATTTATTACCTATGAGGATAATCAGTCCATAACAGCAAAGGCTTCTCTTGCCAAAGCTTTGGGGTTGGCTGGTGTGGGAGCCTGGGAATTGTCACACGATACCAGCGGTTCTCTGCTTGAAAGCGCTTATCGAGCCTTTTCTAGATAAAATACGATAAAAGTTGTTCCAGTTTTTGTTTTGGAATGGATAGCCCTTGAGTTCTTACTCTTAATTTGCTATACTTTATCTGTATCATTGCCGGTAGGCGGCAGAAAGGGAAGAATTCAATGGAAAAGAAAAGTATTCGACCGGCTGTCCTGATGATTGTGGCGGCTTTTTGCCTTTTTATTTTTGCAGGATGTTCGGGTGATTTTGAGTTTAAAGTAGAGGATGAAGAGTTTGCGGCGCTTCCGGAAGAAATTCAGGCCGACTCTTTGGAACGGATGAATGATTTTGGGCCAAAAGGTGATTATCAGTTTGACGCCGTTCAGTATTCCGATATTAACAAAACGATCTTTGTTAATTTTGGAAATCGGTCCGGGAATGAATGGATTGCGCTGATGTACAATTCCGATACAAATGAATTTAATGCCGCAGCCTGGAGGATGAATACCACTGAAATGAAGGATACTATACAGGGAACTCACTGGCTTGATTTGTTTCGTATCAGGGATCCAGAACAGACGGTTTCGGATGATGAGGCCAGATCTGCTGTAGAAGAACTGTGCCAAACTTCTGTTCAGATGCAGGATGCCGCTGAAAAAGATGTCGGAAATTACAGGTTTTTTGTCAGTTCTTCCCAGACGTTTCAGTACATAGCTTTTTATAATGCTTAAGGAAGATTAAATTAATGTGGAAAACCCGCCTATAAGGCGGGTTTTCTGCTTATAGACACCTGAAAGAGGATAGCTGTGTTTCCCGTAGATAGCCGTTGGATCTTCAGATGATGAGAAAGATTACTCCATAACACCTAAACCAGTTTGTAATAATTCTATTGGCTTTTTGTTGCAGTTTAACCATTGTTTTTCCATGGTACGTATGATAAGATAAGTTTGTCTGGTTAAACAAAAATAATCAAGAAAGGGTGGAATTTATGAATTATCGTCCCTATGGCAAACTCGGTTATGAGGTTTCTACACTTGGCCTTGGATGTATGAGACTGCCGCGTACTCCGGATGGTAAAGGCGGAATGACGGTAGATCTTGAAAAAGCGTTTGAACTGATCCGATATGCTGCTGAACATGGAATTACTTACTTTGACACTGCTTTCGGATATCATAATCAGACCAGCGAATCAGTGCTGGGGGAAGCTTTGGAAGGAGAATATCGTAAGAAAGTTAAAATTGCAACGAAACAGCCTCTTGCGGTTATGAAAACACAGTCAGATATCCGCAAAAATCTGGAGAATACATTGAGAAAGCTGCGGACAGATTACATTGATGTCTATTTGATTCATGGAATTGGTCCGGCGACCTGGGATGAAATCAAACGTCGTAATATTATAGAGGAATTTGAAAAGTTCCGCTCTGAGGGTATGATTAAAGCGGTTGCTTTTTCATACCATGGAAATTATGAGACGTTTGAGGATATCATGAATTATTACGATGGATGGGGAATGTGTCAGATTCAACAGAATTTGTTGGATGTTGATCACGAGGTTACAGAAAAGGCGATCTCTTTGGCTGGAGAAAAAGGGACAGCTTTGGTAATTATGGAACCGCTCCGCGGAGGTGGTCTTGCCCATGCGCCGCAGCCGGTAAAAGAAGTTTATGATTCTGCTCCGGTGAAACGCAGCCCGGTTGAATGGGCATTTCGCCATCTTTTGAATTATCCTCAAATTAGCTGTATTTTGAGTGGAATGACAACCCTTGAACAGCTTAAAGAAAATATTGAAATTTTTTCAAAGCCAGATGCGGTTCCTGGATGTCTTTCTGCAGAAGAGAAAGAAATTATCTCCCGCGCAAAGAAGGCATATGAATCAATTGTCACCATTCCGTGTACCGGCTGTGAGTATTGTATGCCCTGTCCGCAGGGGGTTAATATTCCAGGCATTTTTTCCCGTTATAATGACGGTAATATGTTTGGTGCGTTTGATCAGCCTCGCAGGAGCTATCTGTTTTTAGGACGTAACGGTGGCGACGCAACTCACTGTGTCGCATGCGGTGCTTGTGAAACCAAGTGTCCGCAGCATATTGATATTATCAATCAACTTAAGGTAGCTCATAAGGCGCTGGAAGGTTGGGTTGAGTGATTGTTGATTTTATGAAGGTGAAGGCCGGCTGCATTTGCGGCCGGCCTTTATGGCTGTAAAGAAGGTGTTGTGCTGATGTGTCAGCAGTCTTTTTTTGAGCGGCGTGAATATAATACTCCTCTTGCCAGCAGATTGCGTCCGGTATCTTTGGATGAATTTGTCGGTCAGGAACAGCTTTTGGGTACGGGCAGTGTTCTACGCCGTATGATTGATGCCGACCAGGTTCCTTCCATGATTTTCTGGGGCCCTCCCGGTGTAGGAAAAACTACATTGGCGCGGATTATCGCTGGAAAGACAAAGTCCAAATTTATTGATTTTAGCGCTGTCACCAGTGGAATTAAGGAAATTAAACAGGTGATGTCTCAGGCTGAGACATCACGAATGCTTGGGGAAAGAACCATCCTCTTTGTGGATGAGATTCATAGGTTTAACAAAGCGCAGGACGCTTTCCTTCCCTATGTAGAAAAAGGAAGCATCATTTTGATTGGTGCTACTACTGAGAATCCTTCCTTTGAGATTAATTCTGCTCTTTTGTCACGCTGTAAGGTGTTTGTTTTACAAGCCCTTTCGGCAACCCATCTTACCACCCTGTTAAAACGGGCCCTTGATGATCCTCGTGGGTTTGGGGGACAGGAAATTGTGATTTCGGATGAAATTTTATCAATGGTGGCAAATTTTGCAAATGGAGATGCACGCACAGCATTAAACACATTGGAAATGGTGGTGCTCAACGGAAAAAGTGATGGTGAAAAAACTGTTGTTACCCGGGAGATCGTGGAACAGTGTATCAGTAAAAAATCCTTGCTCTATGATAAAAATGGCGAGGAGCATTATAATCTGATTTCGGCTCTTCACAAATCCATGCGGAACTCTGACCCAGACGCTGCCCTTTACTGGTTAGCCCGAATGCTGGAGGCAGGAGAGGATCCGCTTTATGTCGCCCGGCGGTTGATCCGGTTTGCAAGCGAAGACATTGGAATGGCGGATAATCGTGCCATTACTTTGGCTACTTCGGTTTATCAGGCCTGTCATGATATTGGAATGCCGGAGTGCAATGTAAACCTTGCTCAAGCTGTAGTATATTTTTCGCTTGCTCCAAAGTCTAATTCTTTGTATGTGGCCTATGAACGGGTACGAAAGGATGCACTTGAACAAATTGCGGAACCGGTACCACTCCAACTTCGAAATGCCCCGACTCGCCTGATGAAGGAACTTCATTATGGAGAGGGATATCAGTATGCTCACGATTCGGAGGAAAAGCTGACAACTTTGCAGTGCCTACCAGATTCCTTGAAGGGAAAAAATTATTATTGCCCGACAGAACAGGGGGCAGAAGTTCGCTACAAGGAAAGACTGGAGCAAATTAAAGAATGGAAACGTAAAAACAGCGAATAAGACGAAAAAATTATATTTGTAGTGTTTTGGTTCTGAAAAACTAAAACAGTATAAATGTTGAGGTTGGAAATATTTTTCCTTAGAAGGCTATTGACATTCAATCGAATGCATTATATAATCAATATAACGGATGAGGAGGTGCTTGAATGAAAATATACTTTCCCGGTACGGTAGTAGAGCGGACTGGCCAGAATGCGGAAGAGTTTTTGTTTGGCGCCTGTACCGTTACTAAGGGGTTGATGTTGGCGCAGGTACGGGAGATCACGGGGCTCGATACACCCGCAATCCAGAACTGGATTAATCGTGGATGGGTGCAGAAGCCGGTAGATAAACGCTACGGCGTAGACCATCTGGCCAGAATTATTATTATTAATATGCTGCGAGATGTAATGAAATTTGAAGCAATCACCTCTCTTCTTACCTATATTAATGGGGAAGCGGGAAATGAGACAGATAATATTGTTTCAGAGGCAAAACTTTACTGCTATCTTTGTGACGTTTTGGATCGCGTGGATTATGAGACGATCCTGTCTGAAGAGGCTTTTAGAGACATCATTTTGGATGTGACCAAGGATTACAGAGAACCTTTTCCCGGAGCGGGAGAACGTCTAATTAACGGAATGGAAATCATATTAATCTATTACGCCTCTTCAATTGTAAAAAAGCGGGCGGATCGGCTTTGTGGTAAAATTCTGGATCGGGAGAATAAAACGAAAGTAGGACAGAGAACCTCCTGATAAAGTGATAAAAAGATAGGGTGGAGAAAGGAGAAAAGGAAAATGCTGGCTTGGTGGAACAGTTTGACCATCCTGGAACAGGTATTTGCCTGTATTGCCATTGCGGCAACGGTGGTGCTGATCATTCAGTCGGTACTGCTTTTGTTTGGAGTGGGATTCGGAGGAGGAGAAGCCGATGCCGGTGGACTGGACGGCGGGATCGACTCCGATTTTGATACAGACTTTGATACTGCCTTTGACGGAGATGCTCAGGGTGATTTTGATGGAACGTACGAGCCGGGCGTGGATACAGGTGATGGCGGGAGTGGATTATCACTTTTTACCGTTCGTGGTTTGGTTGCATTTTTTGCCGTAGGCGGCTGGATGGGATTAGCTCTTGTCAAGTATACTGGCGCAATCTGGGCAATTATTATCGCTTTTTTAGCCGGGACAGCAGCAATGGTGGGAATTGCTCTTCTTTTTAAAGCCGCCTTGAAATTGCAGGATCGGGGAAATTTGGATATTCGAAACGCCATTGGAAAAACAGGCAGGGTTTACCTCTCTATTCCACCTGGAGAAACGGGACAGGGAAAGGTAACGGTTATGGTGCAGGAGCGTCTGGTTGAGCTGGACGCTGTTACAAAATCCGCGCATGAAATAAAAACCGGGGCGATTATCAGAGTCAGTAATGTGATTGATTCGCAGACGGTTTTGGTGGAATTGCCGGAAGAAAAAACAAATAACAGAGGGGGAATTTCTCAATGGATCCAATCGTAGTCATTTTAATTTCGGTTGTCGCAGTCTTGGTTTTGACCACCTTTATTGTCATTTTGTCCCGGTATCGTAAGTGTCCTTCGGATAAAATTCTGGTGGTCTACGGAAAAGTGGGGTCTAACAAAGACGGCACTTACCGGAGCGCAAAATGTATTCATGGTGGCGCCGCTTTTATTATGCCGGTCGTTCAGGCGTATGAATACCTTGATTTGACGCCGATTTCGATTTCAGTTGATCTGAAAAACGCGTTGTCCAAGCAAAATATTCGAATTGACGTTCCTTCCCGGTTTACAGTTGGTATTTCTGTAGAGCCGGGTGTAATGCAAAACGCCGCTGAACGGCTGCTAGGAATGAAACTCAATGAAATTCAGGAACTTGCCAAGGATATTATCTTTGGACAGCTCCGTCTGGTAATCGCTACAATGGAAATTGAAGAGATCAATACCGATCGTGATAAGTTCCTTGCCGCGGTGTCCAACAATGTTGAATCCGAGCTTAAAAAGATCGGCCTGCGGCTGATCAACGTAAATGTCACTGATATTACGGATGAATCTGGTTATATAGCTGCTCTCGGAAAAGAAGCCGCAGCCAAGGCAATTAACGACGCCAAAATTTCAGTGGCGGATGCGGATCGTTCCGGTGCGATCGGTGAGGCCAATGCTCACCGCGAACAGAGAATTCAGGTCTCTCTGGCGGATTCTGAAGCCATCAAAGGTGAAAACGAAGCGAAAGCGCAGATTGCAGAATCTAACGCGACTTTGACGGAGAAAGCGGCGGATGCTCAGCGCCGGGCTACTGCTGCTGAAAAGATTCAGGCGGCAAGAGCGTTGCAGGAATCTTATATTGCGGAACAGGAAGCGGAGCAAGCCCGTGCCGCCCGTGAGAGAGCAACCCAGGAAGCTGACGTTATTGTTAAAACAGAAATTGAGAAACGCAAGATTGAGCTGGAAGCCGAAGCAGAAGCGGAGCAGATTCGGCGTCGTGCGAAAGGTGAAGCGGATGCGATCTATGCCAAAATGGAAGCGGAAGCCCGCGGTGTTCAGGAGATGCTTACCAAACAGGCGGCCGGTCTGGCTCAGGTTGTTGCGGCGGCAGGTGGAAACGCGAATGACGCGATGAAATTGATGATTACGGATAAGCTGGAAGAACTGGTTAAGACACAGGTGGAAGCGATCCAGAACCTGAAGATTGATAAGGTGACTGTTTGGGACAGTATGGGCGGAAAAGAAGGAAGCTCTACGACGGCTAATTTCCTTTCCGGCATGATGAAATCAATTCCGCCGATGAACGAGTTGTTTGAGATGGCGGGAATGGAACTTCCTGAATTCCTTGGAAAGGACAAACAGAATATTCTGAATGCCCCGTCTCCAAAAACAGATGAATAAAATTACCAAAGGAGGGATCTTTCCTTTGGGAAAGATCCCTCCGTTTTCATTTGACGTGGAATAGGAAGCTGTTTATAATAGGGTCAGAAGTTTACAGTGGGAATCGCCGGCGTCAGCTGATTTAGAACAATTTTTCTGTAAATATTCCTGAAAATAAAAGAAAAGCAGAGTGATTTCCTTGAAAAAGACAGTTCCGATTCTGAAAACCATAAAACGGGTGCCGGCCGGCCTGATGGTGGTACCGCTTGCACTTGGCTCCTTGATTGTAACATTTTTCCCTCAGGCCCTTGAGATTGGGGTGCCTTTCTCCGCCACTTTCTCCAGTGAGGGGACAATGTGCCTGATCGGGCTGGTGTTGTTTTTTTCAGGTTCTCAATTTAAACCCTCTCAGGTTCGGGAGACCCTGAGGAGAGGCGGGACACTGGTATTATCCAAACTGCTTCTCGGAGTGGGGTTCAGTGTGCTGTACTGTGTTCTTTTTGGCCCGGATGGAGTGGGAGGCCTTTCGGCGGTTACAGTTGTGGTTTCCCTGACCAGTCTTTTGCCCGCTATCTATATTGGGTTGATGGACAGTTACGGCGATGAAATTGATAAAGCGTCTTATGGGCTGCTCAACCTGATTTCTATTCCTGCCGTTCCAATTTGTGTTCTGAGTTTTTCAAATAGCGGCGGACTTAACTATATGGCTCTTCTTGCCTCATTAATTCCGTTTTTACTGGGGATGCTTCTTGGAAATTTGGATTCTGAAATAATGAAAATGTTTGCGCCGGCCGGAACAATTATTCTGCCGTTTTTGGGTTTTTGCTTGGGAACATCTATTAAGCTTACCAATGTTTTCCTGGCCTTTGGAGAAGGATTGCTGCTGACAATTCTTTATCTTTTAACCAATAATCTTCCGCTTTTGGTGGTGGAAAAGAAACTCCTTCACCAACGCGGACATGCCTCTAGTGGGTTTTGCGGGATTGCTGCAATGTCCCTTGCGGTTCCTCCTATGTTGGCGTAACTGGATCCTTCTTATCTGCCTTATGTAGACACTGCGGCTGCTCAAATTGCCAGTGCGGTTGTCTTTACCAATATTCTGACACCGGTAATTACCAAATTGGTAGTTAGTTTAAGTAGCCAAAAAGAAGGAATAAAAACGGAGAGATAGCGTATTAATAGTGTTTAAAAGCAAGTTGCTTTTTGTGATGAAAGGCGTGGTATAAAATGATTACAGTGCGGAAGGCGGAAGTTGCGGATACCAAACAGCTCGTGGCCTTGATGGATGAATTAATCCATGAGACAAATAATCCGGAAGCAGTAGCAAATGAAATTGAGGAGATCAGGCGGGATGAACGTTATTATCTTGCTGTTGCCTGTGACGGGGAAGTAATTGCGGGAACAGTGATGGGCATTCTTTGCAGAGATATCTGCAAAGGAGGACGTCCTTTTTTGGTAATAGAAAATGTTATTACCCACGAAGCTTACCGTGGAAATGGTGTTGGGAGGCTTCTTTTTGAAGAGGTGGAACGATGGGGAAAAGAGAACCGTTGCGCCTATTCTTTTTTGGCGTCTGGATGTGGCAGAACGGGGGCTCATGTGTTTTATGAAAGGATCGGATACTCCAGGGTATGTGGCTTCCGAAAATATTTTGATTGAGTTAAGCGGAGGAAATTAAATTTGAAAAAATTGATTTTAATCGGTGGAACGATGGGAGCAGGGAAAAGCACTGTGTCTGAAATTTTGCTTAAACTCCTTGATCAGTCCGTGTATTTGGACGGTGACTGGTGCTGGAAGATGAATCCTTTTCTGGCGACGGAAGAAGATCGAGAAATGGTTCTTCAAAATATTTCAGATCTCCTTCGCCGTTTTTTAAACCACAGTTCGCTGAAATATGTTGTTTTCTGTTGGGTTATGCATCAGGAAGAGATTGTCAAAGAAATTTTGAAGCGGCTGGACGGCTGCGAGTATGAGCTTTTTCGCTTTAACTTGATTTGTGAGGAAGGTGTTTTGCGGGAACGGCTGAAAAAAGATGTGGAGAAAGGACTGAGGATGCCAGATGTCATTGAACGCAGTGTGGCAAGACTTCCGCTTTATCGCAGCCTAGAGGGGACGCTGCTGGATGTCAGCAACATTTCCGCAATAGAAGTCGCTCAGCAGATTCAAAAAAGAATTGAGTCTGAAGAACGGAATTCTGGTAAATAAAAATCCCGAATCCATGGATTCGGGATTTTTAAATTACACCTCATATTTTGTCCAACGCCCACTCTTAAAGCGGATATAAGTCAGAAGAAATCTGGAAAACTGATCTACGGCCAGTCCAATCCATGCGCCGAACAGCCCCAGTCCAATTGGATAACAAAACAACCATCCAGCTCCTGGACGAATCAGCATAACGCTGATCAGAGAAACAAACGCCGTATATTTTGCATCGCCTGCGCCTCGTAAGCAACCGGAGAAAACAACCTGTGAAATTTGCAGGAAAACGACAACGGTAAGGACAGCCATAATCATGACACCATAATCTAGTATTTCCTCTTCATTAGAGAACAGACTGAAAATTGGCCTCCCCAAAGAAAGGAAAATAATAGAAAGAATCGTCGCAAAGACAAGTCCCAAACGTTGGCTGACATTTCCGTAAATTCGCGCCATATCTACCCGCTTAGCGCCCAAACTCTGCCCAACCAGTGCAATGGAAGCAGCGGAAAGCCCGTCTCCAAACGAGAAGGATAGACTCATAATATTCATCCCGACCTGATGTGCAGCGAACGCAGTGGTTCCAAGATTGGCTACAACAATAGTAAAAGTCAAGAAACCAATTCGCAAGAAAATCTGCTCTGCAAGAGTGCTTGAGCCAATATTAATAATAGAACGGATTGACCGCCGGTCAAACCGAATTTCATTTCGAGTGATATGCCGGAATGAAAGATAGCCATCCCGATGCATGACCGAAAAGATGCTCATAAACATTGCGATAACGGTGCCAATGACACTGGCAATTGCCGCACCTTTGACACCTAAGGCTGGGAAACCAAAATGACCTTCAATTAAAAAATAGTTAAATACTACATTTACAAGGTTTGAGACGATGTTGGTTCGCATAGCAATTTTGGTGTTTCCACATCCGCGTTGAGCAGCATTAATGCAAAGCGAAATGACATTAAAAATCATACCGCCCATAATGATTCGAAAATAATCGGCTGCGTCCTGCTGCGTATCAGCATTCGCTCCCGCTAAAGTAATAATCGGATCAGCAAAAACAACAGCTATGATACTGATAACAACCGTCATTGCCAAAGTAATTATAAGAGCCTGCATCAGTACACGGTTGGCGCTTTCGCGATCGCCTTCTCCTTTTCGATGCGCAACAATTGCAGAAATTGCTACGTTTAAGGAGATAAAAAAAGCCAAGCCGATAAACTTGGGCTGAGTTGTCAAACCAACGGCAGCGATTGCCGCTGAACCCAACCCACTTACCATAATGGTATCGATAAAACCAACCAGAGCGACCAGAAAGGATTCGACAATGGATGGCCACGCAACCGTTAAAGTTCGTTTGAGAATTGCTTTGTCTGACGGAATCTCTCCTGACGGAGGTTCTCCGCGCAACATTTTTTGAGCGTTGAAAAAGACCATACTGACACCTTGCTTACATGTAATATTACGTTTCTAAAAGGTCATTTTTATTATACAGGAACTCGTATTATTATGCAAGTTTGTCAAATTTTTAACTGCCATTCAAATGGTTGACCTTGAATTCAGGATGCGATATGATAACGATATACCAAAAAGTTAAAAATTGTACTAGCAATTTTTAAGACTTGAAGGATATAATAACCGTAAGACTGGGAAAAGGGTGAGCTGCAATGATGGAGCAGTGTGTTTCCAGCGCCAGACATCTTGCGAGGCTCGTTCAGGTGCAGGTCTATGGAGTGGATGTTCGGCAGAAATGTTTTCTGGAAGAACCGCCGCGAGAAAGTTCTTTTTGCGCCTACTGTCATAAGGA
>CAUABB010000029.1 GCA_958427155.1 uncultured Oscillospiraceae bacterium
AACAAATTAGCTTAAACTAAGACATTACAAAAAAATAAACAGCGAAACCTAAAAAAGCAAAAGCGAGAAGCATGATGACAACGGTAAGCGGTGAATTCTTTTGATACCACTTTTTAGGTGTTGTCTGCTCTGTTTCTGTTTTGTTCCGGTCTAACATGAATTTCCTCTCCTTCTAAAAAATTTACCCTTCTACCGGCGGTATGTCAAACACAAAGGTAACGTTGGCGTTAAAATCATAATCGTCTTTATAGTTTAATTCAATCCGTTTTGCATCTTTTGGAGCTTTTACACAATAATAGCCTACTGTTTGTTTGCCAACAGCTAATTCCCCTCCCGCTACATTTTCTTCTGGGTTTATTCGATTATATACATTCGAAACAGCTATATCGTCAACATATGCTGTAGCCTTTGAGCCTACATTAATCCAGCAATTTTCATTTGAAATATTCTCAAACTTCCATTTGATTCCAACGATAATTTGACTATCGGAATCGGGAGAATTAATAGATTTTACATCAGTAGCAGTAATTCTCACCCCATCGTTCTCATACGGCTGATTCAGCTCTGTTATAACAGTAGCCTCTTTTGGAAAACCATTCCCCAAAAAATCTTTCAACATTGGGGAAATAACACAAAATGCAGCAAGAATTAAAATAAAACATATAATGGCAACAATATTTTTTTGCTTCTTATCCATTTTATCAACCTTTCAAAATTAATTTAAAGGAGGACTTTCTATGCTCTTAGAAAACAAAGAAAACAAGGACAATCAAGACACTGGCGTACAGGACGCAATTGCTAATTTGACAAGTATTGTTTCTGTGTTCTCGCCTAGTATCGCATCCATTATCCCACTTCTCGCTACAGCCTTTGAAGGCCAAAAGACCCTTTGGCAAGAGCTTTTCGGTACACAAGAAGTAACTCTTAGCACCTGTTTTGACACACTGAATACACTTTCACAAGGCCGGCTGGATGTTCTAACATCCGGGCTCACCACTCTTTTTTCTGAACAAAATTTGTCTTCAAGCACATTGTTTGACGGGCTATTCAACAAGTTATTCAGCTGTTTTACTTCTCAGGACCTACTTTCAGAAACCTTATTCGGCGGATTAAACGGCAATCTGACCATTTCTATGGAAGGACTGAACAACACTCTCAACCTTTCTTTATCCGGCCTGGAAAACAGCATAAACATTTCCCTATCCGGATTAAGTAATAATATAAGTGGCTCTTTTATTGGGTTGAATAATAACTTGACCGGTTCCTTTATCGGGTTAAATAACAGTCTGACCGGCTCCTTTACAGGTTTGAATAATAGTTTAACAATCTCGATTACAGGATTGAAAAATGATTTAACAACTTCAATAAACGGCGTAACGACCCGTATTACCAACTCCACTGCTGAATTAAAGAGCAATTTAAATAGTAATTCCGAAGATGAACAAAGTAGTGTTGGGGAAATCAAGACAGATACAAGTAAGAGCATCACATTAGCTGAAGAAGCCAATCGTTTGGCAGAATTCGGAAACAAATTAGCAATACTTGGAAATACACTTGCAGCTATGGACATGATGGTTACTGCTTTATCTGGTACACCGTTTACTGTGGCAGCTGCGGTTGTTCTAGCTGGAGTGGCAACCTCCATAGTTGCTCAAGCGGGTTTATATGCCGACGGCGGCTATCCCTCTGTCGGCCAGATGTTCATCGCGCGTGAGGCCGGGCCCGAGCTGGTCGGCACCATTGGAAGCCGGAACGCGGTTGTGAACAACAACCAAATCGTTGAATCCGTTTCAGCGGGCGTTTACCGCGCGGTCAAAGAGGCAATGGGCGGCAAAAACGCCGGCAACATTGTCGTAACGCTGGACAAGCGGGTGTTGGGCGAATTCGCCATCAACTATATCAACGGGAAAACAAAAGAGAACGGGCTCAACCCTATTTTAGTGTGAGGTGACAACTTATGAATCAACTGACTTCTAACTACACCGTAGACGGAAACCAAATTTATGAGCCGCAGCTACAGGTAGGCGAAACCATAGAAAGCCTGGTAGACGGCAACTCCGGCCGAACAGACGACGGGGTGATGCACATGAGCTGGATTCGGACAAAGATACGGAAATTCAGCCTACAGTATAATCTTATGACCGCTGCCGAATACGAATACATGAAAAACCTGCTGTTGGGCAAGACCTTTGTCTTTGGCTACTGGGACAAAGGGGAAATTAAAACCGTCAACGCCTACTGCGAGGCGACCGGCGGCACGCTAAGCCGAATTGACGGGACGGCGGGCAGTTATACAGGCGTTACCTTTGACATTACAGAACTTTAAGGAGGGACGCCGATATGAGTATTCTCAACACACTGCAAGGGGCAAGCCACACCTTTACCAACGCGAATCTGCAGGGCGGCGTGACGCTGACCCAGTCGGTCAACAGCGGGGACAACCTTACTCTGGGAAGCTGTTGCGCTTCTAAAATTGAGTTTAGCCTTTTAGACCTTGACCTTTCAATTAGCGGCCTGACTGGCGAGGAATTTGAATACCGCTGCAACGGTGTTTTAAAGGGGTATTTCACGGCGGAGAAGCCGGAAAAGGTCAACGACAGCGGCTGGAAAGTGGTCTGCTACGACCGGATGACCCTGTTTGACCAGTCGATAAATGATTGGCTGGAAAACCTTACATATCCGCTCACCTTGAAAGAGTTGCTGGTTTCCCTTTGCGGACAGATAGGAATTGGGCTGGAGACCCAAAGCTTTACAAACGACAGCTTCCTTGTATACGATAACTTTTCCGGAAAGGATTTAAAAGGACGCGATTTTCTCTCTTGGATTGCGGAAGCGGCGGGCTGTTTCGCCAGAATCAATCCGGAGGGAAACCTTGAGCTTGGCTTTTACACCGAGAGTGACAAAACAATTGACCGCACAAAGTACCAGACGATCAGTGTTTCGGATTATGCGACCAAACCGATTGAAAAACTGCAGATCAAACAAAATGAGGATGATATTGGCGTCATTGTGGGAACGGGCAGCAACTGTTACACAATCATTGGCAACCCGCTCTTTTACACCCGGGAGAGTGCAACGCTCCAGCCCGCGGCGGAAGCGATCTTCGAAAAGATAGAAGGCTTTAACTATACGCCTTTTGAATGCGTCCTTCTCAATACCGGAGACAGTCCGGAAGTTGGTGAATCTGTTATTATTACAACACGTCGGGAGAATAATGTCAAGTCTATTGTGATGAATAAGCAGGTAAGCGGCATAAAAGAGAGCATCTCCTCCTCCGGTGATCCGGAGCAGACCGAACTGCAGAGCGTTAACAAGACGATCCTTCTTCAGAACGGAAGGACCAATGAGTTGGAACGGACGCTGGAAGAAACCGTTTCCAGGCTCACCGACGTATACGATAAAGCGGAAACCGAATCGCTTGTGAAACAGACAGCCGCGGAACTTATGTTGGAATTTTCAAAATCCTCCGGCGACAACCTGGTTCATAACGGCGGATTCATCCTTGACAAAAGTTCGTGGAGTTTTTCGGAAGACGCAGGGTATACCTTTTCACAGGATTTTAAGACAACCTCCAAAAAGGTTCTGATCCTTGAAAATGGAGAGGTGTTCACAACAGAACCGATTCAGGTCACCCGTGGGACCGATTACGCCTTTTACCTGAAATATAAGGCGGCTGTAAATTCCGGCGGCTCTGCGCGTATCTGTTTTGATACAGTGGAAATTCCCCTTCCGGCTACAGGGACAGCTGCTGAACTTGCAGATGCTGATTACCAGGAGATCCATGCACAGGGGGAAGAAGGAGATCCCTATGTAATGCGGTTTGATACCGACCTCATTTCGGTAAGAATCGTAGCAGAAAATGCGATGATATATATCAGCGATCTTACGCTGGTTGAAGGGACGGTCTGCAGCGCCTTTACAATGGCTCCCGGAGAATCCAGAACGGCATCTGTCGCCATTTCAGACGATGGAATTCAGATTGAACGTTCCGGCGGGGAATTTAAAGGTGTTTATACGGACTATGAAGTCCATTATACCAGACAGTCAGACGGGGGAACGGTTGCACGTTTTTCTGCAGACGGTGCGGAAACGGGGGACCTGACAACTACCGGTTCTGCAACGTTTCAGAAAGCGCCAGAGGCTCCCTGCGCGCTTCGGATTATTCCGGCGTCAGATCATGTCAAATTTGTAATCAATGATTAAGGAGGATCTGTTTTGGCAGTTATTAATGGCAGCACATCAAGCCAATATTGGGATTATCGAGTTGTCGCAACAGAGATATCCCGTGATGCTGCGTCAAACCGGACGAAAATCCGGTTTGATACGCAGATTACCAGAATTGGGAATGCGAGTTGGATTGCGGGCAGCGGCAATGTCAATCTGACAGTAAATGACAAAAAGGATAACACAAACACCACCTACTCCAGTGGGACAATTTCCTACAATATTAACCCGGTCAACGTCGGGGTATGGCATACGATCTGGTCAAAAGAGGTTTACGTTGACCATGCGGATGACGGAACGAAAACCTGCGTCATTTCCAGTTCCTGGAGCAATAATGTATCGCCATCCAGTGGTTCGGCTTCGGGAAGCTTTAGTGTGACAACTATCCCGCGTTATCCGTCTCTCAGCCTTTCTGTAGCAACATCTTCTTTAACAGGGCTTTCTATATTGGTGCGTTCTGATTCCGCGCTGTCTCAAATCAGATACAAAATTGGGAACGGCGGCTGGACAACCAAATCGCTTTCATCGGCGAAAGAGTATACGATTAATTTTACATCCCTTCAACCTGGAGTTTCATATACCATTACGGTAGAAGGCACCAGAAAGGATTCTGGGTTGGCTAAATCTCAGACTATTACGGCTGTTACGAAGCCTCCCGCCGTGGTTTCGGGTGACATTTCCTTTGTAATTGGAGAACCGCTGACCATCGGTTTTTCCAACCCGGGGAATGGAACTATAAATGTTTCTCTGAAGGTAGGAGAAGGGGATTGGATTACTCGAAATACAGTATCAAACCCTTGCATTTTCGAATTTACCGATGAAGAGATTGATACGATGTACGCCGCCTGTCCGGAGACAAACACACCGGTTGTAACGGTGAAGGTGGATACTTATCACGAGACAACATATCTTGCGTCAACTGAAAAATCCGGCACTGCAACAGTAGTGGGGAGTGCACCGGTTTTTACTGATTTTACCGTTACCGATGAGAATCCTGTTACTGTCGCACTAACGGGAGATCATTCAAAGTTTATAAAGGGGTATTCCACCGCTCATATTAATATTTCTTCGGCACAGGGAGTACATCACGCAACGATTGTGAAATATATTTATTCCGTTGAAGGGCAGTCGTTTGAAACCGAGGGACTCTCTGGAGAAATTTATGAGATCAGTGGTAAAAATGTCACTGTTACGGCTATTGACAGTCGGGGAAATCAAACGGCAGTTTCAAAAGTTCTTGACTGGATTGAATATTTTCCTTTGAACCAGCTAACCGCGACAGCGGAACGCAGTAATGGAGTTGATGAAGAGACAATGCTTACTCTATCTGGATCGGGATGGTATGGAAACTTTGGCTCCACTTTCAATGCTGTGGCGTTAAAATATCGGTTTAAACAGACCAGTGCCTCTCAATATGGAGAATGGATTTCCGTAGTTCCGGATTTTTCTCAGGACTGTAAAGTTTCTTTTCATGCTCCGATCACCGGCGATCTTGGAGTTTCTGGATTCGATATGGAAAAATCCTTCAACCTTGAAATCGTTTTGTCCGACACCTTAACATCATTACAGACGAACGCAGTCGTAGACAGGGGTGTGGCCACCATGTCTCTTTATCAGGATCGAATGGAAGTAGTGGGGGATATTTGGCTCAACGGGGTTTCGGTTATGACGGTAAGCCCTCCAAATCAGCTTGTTAACGCGTCGTTTGAAATTAACCAGAGAGGGCAGGAAAGCTACACCGAGCAGGCCGCGTATTCCTATGACCGATGGCGTAATCACTCTGTTGGAACAGTGACCCGGGAGGAAAACACAAGTCCGGCGAATACCCCCTATATGCTTAAACTATCAATCAAGGACGGTACTTATAATACGTTTTCCCAGCCGTTTGAAAACTTTTCAGTGCGGTGGAAAGGAAAAAAAGTCTCGGTGTCAGCTTGGATGAAGGCGGACCGTGAAAGTCGTGCAAAGCTTCGGGTAGGAAATTCTCAGATCATCTGTGAACTTACCGCGGACTGGAAACTGTACAGTGGAGCATTTCTGGTAGAAGAAGCTGCGGATTGGTTTAATCAGGGCTTCAATTTCTCGTTGATGAGCAGTGCGCAGGACGCCGATAGACCGGGAACGGTCTGGATCGCGGCACCTCAGGTTGTTTACGGTTCATTTGCGGGAGAATATCAGCCCCGTACAATTTCGCAGGAATGGTCGGACTGTCAGCGCTTTTATATAAAAGACCGATTTTACAGAAGCGCTGAACGCGCCGTTACCCAATCGTCCACAACATTTCAGGCGCGGATTGGGTACCCAGAAAATTTAAGGGAGAAACCGTCTCAGGTTACGTTCCAGTACCTCGCCTGTTTTGGACTGACATCAAGTCTTGTAGAGCGTGGATGGGATGTTATGAAATCCCCAAATATTACGCTTGGGGCGTCTTACGCAACGGTAACGGCTACGACAAATGGTTCACCCGGATGGAGTTCCACGAGTGAAGTTCATGCGAAAGTAGTATGCAGGGCAACATTTGATGCCGAAATTTATGGATAACGGCGGAAAATATTCGTATCATTCTTTTTTAAAATTTGGCTCTATATTGGCTTTAAAATAGAATTATAAAAATCCCCGGTGTATTTTGCACACCGGGGATTTTTGGATGACTTTTAAATAATTTGAAAAAACTGATCAGAACCATACGATCGGTTATCTCAGCTTTTAAAAAAGAAACCAGTTTGATCTAGAATTTATTTATATTAACTATAAATAAAAACAACTATATGGATTTTATTTATCATTTATATACAAATAATTATTGTTTTTTTAACGAATTTTCCAAACTTTTCCTGTAAGGGCATTAAAGGGATAAAAACTTATTGTTTTTCTGTTTGTTTGAGATATAATGAAGGCGAAAAGGGCAGCGAAATGCATATAGGTTTATGATACTAATGAGGCGTATGGGTATGTCAGAGCGACATATAGTGGATCAACATGGTTGTCCAACAATACAATTTTGATTTGGCACAAAATTTTAAACAATGCAATTACGGTATATGAGGCTTAGGCGCGAAGGTTCATAAATTATGACATCTGTTTAGCATGAAACCGCGCGGCTGTTTTCTTATCGGGTGCTTTGGCACAGGAGGAGGGTTTGAATTGAAAAACTCGTTACCCATTTCCTTTTATTTGAAATACAGCTTAAATTCTGCTCCAAAAGGCCGCTTCCGCAGGCGGCTGATAACTGTGGCCTGTATAGAAGCTCCGGGCTTGAAGACATAACATCATCTTTTCTGATTTAAAAATATTTATGTATTGTTGTTTAAATAGTCTATAAAAATCAATATATTTTAAAAAAATAGTTGATTATTCCCAAAACGAAATGTATAATTAATTATGAAGCGGAGGGGGACTTTGTTTCATATACACAAAATATTCTTGCTGTCTGGTTTAAAGCACATATAATCCAAATGATTGGGAGGGCTAAAGATGAGCATTAATAAATTCAAAAATTAACAGTTAAGGATTATGTGTGCTTTTACTATTGAATTAGAGGTGATTTGTTTTGGAAAACTTATCGTTTAACTTCTATTTCAAATACAGCCAGAATTCCGTAAAACGAAACAAGTGGAAAAAAGGCATTGCTTCTGTGTTATGTGCGGCAGCAGTTGCTTTTTGCGGGATGAGTTTCGGGTTCCTTGGAGAGGTGTCAACGCAGCTAGGCGAAAATATGGAAAATATTTCTGAGCGTTTGTTAGTGTTGATTAATGATTCAGTAGGAGAGGGGACAAAAAGCACTGCTTTAGGCGTTCCTTTTCAAGATTTTGTTTATTATCAACCGATTTCGAGTGAGGATTTTGAAAAAGTTAAAAATATTAATGGGATAGATACGATTGAACCGGTAATCATTTTCCCGTCTTTTTCTACAACCGTTGAAGCTTTTGCCCCAAGTAATAATGGACTTGATGAAAAAAAGGTTTCTAGAACGGAAACTTGTAATATCTTTTTTTCAAATGCGAATGGCTTATCAGGTAAAAAAGTTGTTAGAATGGTTCCGCCGGAAGAATTAAAGCCTGGCGAGCTTACAGGTAGTTTTTATACGTTGTCCTCTCCGTCAAGTGATTACATTGAACAACGCTGTAAAACTATCGATTCATCTGTGCAGGATGGAATATACATATCAAACGTATTTGCCGAACAACTTGGGATTTCTCCCGAAGATTTAAACCAACTTAATTTATCTGTTGATTTGTTCGTGCCGATTTGTCGACTTGATTACTACGGTATGATTGACGATGAAAAGGTGAAGTTTTATGACGATTTCTATACACAGCTTGCTGTAGAGCTTCCGGTTCGAGGTGTTTTCGCTTCAAGTAATTTGATGTGTTCGTTTTATATTCCTTCAGAAATAATGTTAGAAGTAATGAAAAATGCCAAAGAACAAAGATATAGTGAAGCCGAATCTTACGTTAAAGCGTATAACAGCAGTGATTTAAAAGATAGTTTCGGAGAGGCAAAGCTTCTTGATTGGTCTCCGAATACTTATTACATTACAGTAAAAAACGCTCAGGATATTGAACGAATAAAAGGTGAAATATCGCAAATTAATCCGAACTATCTTATCGCTCATGAATATCAAGATATTAACTCTGGCAAAAAAATAATTGATAATACCCGTAATGTTATGATTTACACCTCTTTAGCTGTTTTAAGTATCGTTTTCCTGCTGATGGCCCTGATCTATGTCAGCCTGATCGACAAACGAAAGTTTGAGTTTGCGACTTTGCGCGCCAATGGACTGACAAAAAAAGAGGTACGGAAGGTTATCTATACGGAAATGGCGTTTCAATTCGCACAGATTTTCATGGGGGGTCTTATTTTCGCCGCGATAACCTACCTGATCGCCGGAAAATGGCTGGGTTACTCGTTCCAGTTTGACGGGATGACGATCCTGTGGCTGTTAATTATTTCACTGGGTTCTATTGTCCTACCTACTGTTATATCCCTCCTATTCGTCAACAAGTTTGAGCCGGATAAAGTGATGAGAAATTAATATTGACAAGTGCAAGTTTGAATTTAGTTTAGTTACCCTTTATAGTTTGAACTGATGACAATTCTATGGTTGTTTCCCATTTTATTAAGTCTCATTGTGGCTTCAGCTGATACGTTGTTTATTCTTGTCAGTGAGTTAGGTCAGAACGATTATGATGAATGAATAATATATTCTAAATGATAGAACAAATAATATATTTTTAGATTTAATTCACAAAAAATAGCGTATTTTTTAGAATAATATCCAATTTTTTCAGAATAAAGGGAAATGCCAAAAATGGATTGTCTTTAAGAAATATTAGACGTAAAATTTGGTTAAGAGGAGTTTGAAAAAAAGCCCTCTAGAAAAGTCGCACATGGTAAATTCTACGGGAGGTTTAAAATGAGTATTAGAAAAATAAAAAGGCTAAGCGCAGTGTTTTTAACGGTGTTCATGTTAACAATTGTTTCTATATTCATTGCAAATGCCGCATATACACAAGGAACGGTTACTGTGGGAAACGGTTGGTGGAAAGGTAAATATACAACAGCGGGAAGCAACAGCGTACCGTCATATGGTACCTTTACAACTACAAGTGTATCTACATCAGTATCTTTAGCAAGTAACCATAATCGTATAGTGGGTAATTCAATTTGGGGTTATGTAAGTATTTCTCAATATGGTGCCATTGTTTTAAGCAATCACTGTGCTTCTCAACACGTCTATTCGGGCAACAGAGTGATTTCAGGATTTTGGAACGGTGTTCCAACCACGGTATATGGGCAATAAGCTATATGGATTTGAATCAACTATAAATGAATAATGCTGTGTGCGACTTTTCTTTGCTCATAAATATAAGGAGTGAAGCGCGATGCCAAATAAACTTTCGTTTAACTTCTATTTGAAATACAGCCATAATACCATAAAAAGAAATAAGCTAAAAAAAAGCATTGTTTCTGTGCTATGCGCGGCGGCGGTTGCTTTTTGCGGAATGAGTTTCGGGTTTCTTAATGACGTTTCTAAATATTTTCAAGACAATATGCAAAACGTATTAGATAGGTTGTTAATTGTAACAAACCCTACAGATGGGATGCCATTGTCCTATGTAGGAGATTTTTTTAGTTATTGTCCGATGACAGCGAAAGAGGAAGAAGCATTGCGGGAGATAGAGGGCGTTGAGTTTTTTGAACCGTTGGTAGTTTTTCCAAAGATTTCGGTATTTTCAATGGATTTTGCCTTGCCGGTTAATCCGGACGATTTTAATCAGGAAAGAGCTGATAGGGCACAAATTTGTCATATTTCCTTGAGTAATGCAAACGGATTACAGATTGAAAAAAATCTAAGTACCGTTCTGCCAGAAGAACTGAAACCCGGAGATGTTTTGAGCCCGCTTTTTGATATTCTTTCCTACCCGTCGGCAGGATATATGGATCAGCGTTGTGCTTCTATTGACGATTCTGTTGAGGTCGGAGGGTATCTTTCGAGTGACTTAGCATTGATGTTGGGAATTACCCCCGACGATTTAAATAAACTAACTGTTGAAATGGATGTAATGATCCCGGTTTGCCGTATAGATGGTTTTCAACTGGTTGGCAATGATGATGAGTGGGAACGTGAAAAGAGCTATGCTGATTTTTTCTCCCGTAAAACAATTCGTTTTGAGGTCAGAGGTATCAATTACCAAAATGATCAATATGGACGTGATTATATCTATCTCCCGGCAGAATATATGCTCAAAGAAATTGATAACATGTCTACAGAAAAAATAGATCAAGCAAAGGAATACGTTGATTTGAGCAATTATCACTATGCCGAGTCGCAAGGCGAGTCTAAAATAATTGACTGGGCACCGAATACATACTATATTACGGTAAAAAACGTTCAGGATATCGAACGAATAAAGACCGAAGTTGCGCAGATTAATCCCAACTTTGCAGTTATACATCAGTATCAAAACCTGGAGGCCGGAAAAGAAATAATTGATAACACCCATAATGTTATAATATACATTTCTTTTGCTGTATTGGGGGTAGTGTTGCTTTTGGTATCACTGGTTTATGTGAGTTTAATTGACAGGCGGAAGTTTGAGTTCGCCATCCTGCGCGCCAATGGGCTGACGAAAAAGGAAGTACGCAAGGTGATCTACAGTGAAATGCTTCTACAGTTTATAGGGATTGTTGCTTTGGGAATTATATTTGCAGTTGCGATTTATTTAATTGCAGGTGTCTGGCTGGGCTATCCGTTCCAGTTTGATGGGATGACGGTGCTGTGGCTGTTTATTATTTCGCTGGGAGCAATTGTTTTGCCCACGCTGATTTCCTTAATTTTTGTCAACAAATTTGAACCAGATAAAGTGATGAGAAATTAAAGGAGGCACCGTAATGATCAATCTAACCCATGTGAACATCAAATT